>VGWG01000085.1 GCA_016873675.1 Lentisphaerota bacterium
CGGATGCCGGAGGCGCGCGCCCATTCGAGGACGCGGTCCAGATCCCATGCGTTGTCCAACCGGTAATCGCCCGCGCCGTGGTAGCCGCGAATGACCGGGCTCCATTCGATGCCGAGCGACCAGGCGCTCATCCAGATCTCAACAAAGTTTTCGCCCACCTTGTGCATGTCTGCAAAATAGTCTTTATAGGCGGATGATCCGGTCGGATGGCGGAAGCGCCAGGGGAACTGATCATCCATGCGGGTGTCAAATGGGGAGCGGATATTGTGCCCGATTGGATAGAAGAAAGCGCCGTCTTCGGTCTCGAAATAGCGGGGGTCGGCGGCCGAGACGCGAATGAATGAAGACGGATTTTCGGGCTCACGAACCGTGAATGAAAGCGGGGCGGCGGTGTCCTCGCCCCAGCGGTCGCGCACGCGGAGGGTGACGGAATGCTCCCCGTTGGTGGCAGGGGCGTAGCGGACCCGCCATTCCGGGCGGCCCTGGGGCTCGATACGTTCCTCCACCGTATTGACGGTGCGGTAGTGGTCTTGATAGTAGAAACCAGACACACGGGTGATCGATCCGTCTGGAGCGGCAAAATCCGCCGTCACATCCACCACCCCAGGATCAAAGGGGTCGGCATAGCGGTCGGACAGATCGAATCGCAACTCGAAGAGGCCGCGGCGGGGGACGGTGCGCGCGTTGGGCCGCAGATTGGTGATGACGGGCTTTCCCGGATCTTGTTCCGAAGCAACCAGATCTGCCGACACGAGAACGCAGTTTCCCGTGAAAGATTCGTTGCCAAAAATACGTACCCCCGCCTGCTTGGGATTGAGCCGGGTGCGAAAATGCCAAGGCGCGGCATGACCCACGCCTTGCCAGCCCACTGCGGTTTGAGCGAGGGGAACCTCGTAGGACCTGGTTCCAGACGCGAGGTTCGTCTCAAGGAGAAATTGGTACCAGCGGTCGTCACGATCTATCAACCAGACCAGCGCCTGAATGTTCGTCGGACCGCTTTCCGGCCAGACGACGCTGAAGCGTAGCCGATCAGCGTCCAACCAGTCGGATGGGTTCTGCGCCATCCAGACCGCCTCTGCGGGAATCTGCGGAAGTTGCATCCGGCAAGACAGCACTACGTGCTGCGGATTGTTCCCTGAGGGCCGATCCAGGAGCATCGGCATCACGCGGTCGCTCGCCAATCCCTGTGCGGCGATCCCGCATGCGAGCAGCAGCGCCAGACGCAAGGCATGCGTCACGCCAGTTCCGCCACAAAAATATTCGCCACTTCGCATCTGTTATCGAGACAGCAGGAAATGTGCCGATAGGTCCGCTTCACGACTGATCTCAACTTGAAATAGGTACATTATGGACGAATACACCCAGCGGCGTCGAGTTCGGAATCGGCAGTCCAGACAGAACGGGCGCATCCCTGTTTCGTTGACTTTATGCGTTCTTGATGGGAGTGCGGGCGGGACGCCCGCGCTGCTGGGAAAGTACCGAAACGGGGATGCGCCCGGACGGAACGCCAGCAATTCTCATTTTGGAGATGGCACCATCGGCGTCGGGGTCGGCGCTTCTTGGCTGTCAGCAAAGTTGTTGGCCGGAGACGATAGGCATGACCAAGAAGATCATTGCGGCACCCTGTCCGGGATGCGGTTAAAGAGCCCCGCCGGGGCGGTTGTAGCGTCGCCGGGGCGGGTTTTTAAAGACATCGGGACGGGGGCTGAAACGGACGGAGTTGCGGCCAAGCAGTTTTTCGGCCTCGGCGACAAACTCAGCGGTTGGTGCGACACTGACCGTGGGGCCAGCCCCGACCACGACCTTGTGACCCGCCGGGTAACGCAGGCACATCAGCAGCGGCGTCTTGCCAGGGTGGGCCTTTACTAGCGCTTGGAAGCGCTCGAGCGTCTGATCAGTTTCCGTGTTCACCCGAATCAGAGCCAGAATTTTCTCCGCAAATACGCCCGGCGCATCGCTCAGCAGGTAGATCTCGCGGGCGATAATCTGACTCTGATTGTCGCGCTTCTTGGTAACGCCGCAGATCAATAGCGGCTGATCGGGCTGGCAGGCGGCCTCGAAGTCACGATACGTTTCGGGATAGGCCAGCGCCTCGACCAGGGTCTCGCCGTCTTGCATCTGAATGATCGCCCACGGCTCCTTGGTCTTTTGCGAGATGCGCTTCTGCACCGATGATGCGAGACCCGCGACACGGGCTTCCTTGCCTTCGGGGATGCCGTCCAGAAGGCTGAGCGTAGTGGTTTGAAAATCGCGCATCAGCGGGCGGAAACGGTCAAGCGGATGTCCGGAGATGTAGATGCCGAGCAGTTCACGCTCGGCGGCCAGCATGGTCTTGCTGGCGAGAGGCGGCGCATCGGGCAGGTCGTCGCCGAGTGCCACGTCCTGCCCCGTTGCGGTGTCGCCCAGAGCGGCAAAGAGGTTGCCTTGTCCGCTCGCGCGCTCGCGGATCTTGTCGGCGGCCCGTGCCAGCGCGGTGTCGATCCCGGCGAGCAGGCGGCCGCGGTGCATCCCCAGGCAGTCCATAGCCCCGGTGCGGATGAGCGCCTCCAGCACCCGCTTGTTGACGGCGGCGGTGCTCACGCGCGTGCAGAAGTCGACGAGCGACTTGAAGGGACCGCTGCGCGTGCGTTCTGCGATGACCGCTTCGGCGGCCATCTCGCCGACGCTCTTGATGCCGCCCAGACCGTAGCGGATGGCATCTTTGCCGTCGGCGCTTTTCTCCGGCATGAATCGCGAGGCCGAGCGATTGATGCAGGGGGTGAGGATGGTCATGCCCATGGCTTCCGCCGCGCCGACAAAGCCGGGAAGCTTATCAAAATTGCCGATTTCGGAGGAGATTTGAGCGCACATGTATTCGGCCGGGTAGTGCGCCTTCAAGTAGGCCGTCTGATAGGTGATGATGCCATAGGCTGCGGCATGAGCCTTGTTGAAACCGTAGCCAGCGAACTTTTCGATGTTGTCGAAGATCTGCCCCGCCTGTTCCTCGGGGATGCCGTCGGTTGTGGCGCAGCCGTCAATAAAGCGCGCCCGTTCCCTAGCCATATCCTCCTTTTTCTTCCGGCTCATGACGCGCCGGAGCACATCGGCCTGCCCGAGCGAATAGCCGGCGAGGACATGGGCGGCACGCTGCACCTGCTCCTGGTAGACCATGACGCCATAGGTCTCCTTGAGGATCGGCTCCAGGAGGGGATGGTCGTAAACGATGGGCTCCTCGCCCCGCTTGCGCCTGATGAAGGCCGGGATCATGTCCATGGGGCCCGGACGGTAGAGGGCGAGGATGGCGATGATCTCGCCGATGCAGGCCGGTTGCAGGTCGGCCAGAATGCGGCGCATGCCCGCAGACTCGAGTTGAAAAACGCCAATCGTGTCAGCCCGTTGGAACAGAGCGAAGGTTTCGGCGTCGTCCAGAGGAAGGGTCGCCAAGTCGATCGAGAGGCCGTGGAGATCGTGCACGAGGGCAAGGCATTCGTGAAGGACGGTGAGGGTCTTGAGGCCGAGGAAGTCCATTTTCAGCAGGCCGCACGCCTCGATCGGCTCCTTGGCGTATTGGGTTACGGGCGCGCCTTCCTTGTCGCGGGCGAGGGGAACGATGTCGATCAGCGGCTTGTCTCCGATCACCACGCCGGCGGCATGGACGCCAGCTCCGCGATAAAGCCCTTCCAGCACCTCGGCATATTTCATGATCCGGCGCAGGTCGGGGTCGGTTTGGCAGAGGGCGTCGAATTGTGGGTTGTCGGTTTTGGCCTTGGCGAGGGTCATCTTCGGATCTTCGGGAATCAGCTTGGAGAACGTGCTCGCCTTGTCGAGCGGGATTTCGAGGACACGCGCAACGTCGCGAATGACGGTCTTGGCGCCGAGCTGGCCGAATGTGACGATCTGCGCCACGCGATCTTTTCCGTATTTCTCGCGGACATACGTGATGACCCGTTCCCGGCGGGCCTGGCAGAAGTCGATGTCGAAATCAGGCGGAGAGACGCGCTCGGGGTTCAGGAAGCGCTCGAAGATGAGGTCAAAGCGAATCGGGTCGATCTGCGTGATGCCGAGGGCATAGGAGAGAATGGAGCCGGCGCCCGAGCCGCGGCCGGGACCGACAGGCACGCCGTGGAGGCGGGACCACTGGACGAAATCGGCGACCACGAGGAAGTAACTGATAAAGTTCGTCTTTTCGATGACGCCGACCTCGTAATTGAACCGGTCGATCAGCATCCGCTCGCGCTCGTCTCTGGGGTGGTCAAAGTCGGCGATACCGTAAATCTGCCGCATCCCTTCGCGGCCGAGGTGTGCGAGATAGTCCTTGGGGGTGGCGAAGCCGCGGGGGATGTCGTAGGCAGGGAAGTGGCTGGCCAAGTTGCCGAGGGGAATCGTGGCGTGGCAGCGCTCGGCGATGGAGGCGGTGGCATCCAGAGCGTCGGCGTCGTTTGGAAACAGCCGCTCAAGCTCCTCGCGCGTCTTGAAATAGAACTGGTTGGTCGCATAGCGCATGCGCTTGGGATCGCTCATCGTCGTGGACGTCTGGATGCAGAGCATCACCTCGTGAGCCTCGGCGTGGCTCTCGTAGAGATAGTGGACGTCGTTGGTGATCACGGCGGGGAGGCCCGTGCGGCGCCGCAATTCCCGGACGCCCGCATTCACGATCTTTTGTTCGGGGATGCCATGGTCCTGCATCTCCAGAAAAAAATTGCCGGGGCCGAAGATGTCGGCGTATTCGCGGGCAGCGGCTTCGGCCACGCCAAGATGCTGCTCGGCCAGCGGCATGTTGACTTCACCGTGAAGGCAGGCGGAGAGCCCGATCAAACCCCGTGCGTATTTTCGGAGGGTTTCCTTGTCAATGCGAGGCTTGTAATAAAAGCCCTCGAGCTGGGCGATGGTGTTGATGCGCGAGAGATTCTGGTAGCCTTCGTCGGTCTCGGCCAGCAGGACGAGGTGGCAATAGGGGGTGTGCGGATCGCGGTCGGTTCGCGGTTTGCTGGCGTTGATGTAGATCTCACAGCCGATGATGGGCTTGATGCCCTCGTCCTGGCAGGCCTTGTAGAAATCGATCATCCCGTACATGACGCCATGATCGGTCATGGCCACGGCGGGCATGCCCAACTCCTTGGCGCGCTTCACCAGAGGTTTGACGTGGCAGGCACCATCTAGGAACGAGAAGGTGGTGTGGACGTGGAGATGGACAAATGGTTTTCCCATGGCAGGCCTTTGGTGCGGGATCAGTACTGTTTCTCGTATTCACCTTTGCCGAGTTTCTTCAACTTGCTGAATCCCGCATTCTTGGCACGCTGATCCAGCGAGGTTTGGGATCGGCCGATAGCCGGTATGGAAAACCGCTTGCGGATCGGCGCGCCGCACTCCGGGCAGGCGGTCAGCCGTGGCGCATCGAGAGACTGAAAATGCTCGATCCCTTTGAGGCACGCCGGGCAGGAGCGAGCAGGGTCTGACGCTTCGTATTCGTAGTTGGGCATGGGGCTCCAGGATTAAAAGCTGAAAGTTGAAAGCTGAAAGTTGAAAGCTGAAAGTCGCGGCTACCTCGCGCCTGCCGGCGCCGGGGAGCCGGTCGGCGACTCAATCGTAACTCGGAGCGTGATCTGCATGGACGAGGCATCACGGGTACGGCCGATCCCCGCCAGGAAAAGCCTGTAAAAGTCGGTGTTCTCTCCGAATGAGGCGAGCGCGGTGGTCTCGCCGTCAGACACGGTCAACGTGGTCGCCAGTTGCGTGTAACGGATCCGCTGCGACCGGCCGCTGGACACCCCAGAGAGTTCGGGCGTCAGCGTGAGCTGTACTTCGGGTCCGTCACCGATGACGCGGGCGCGTACGTCCAGTGAAGCCCCCGCGTTACGGAGCGTCACCTCATGGGAGATGTAGCCGTAACGGCGGCCCAGAACGATCAGCTCGTCGACGAACGGAACGGTCTCACCGACCCGCAACGACGCTTCGGAGCCGCTCTGCACCAGAAGCTGCTGGCGAGTCTGCGCGGTGGTGGCGGTCGTGCGCGACTCAACCCGCGGTGTGATGTGAACGGTGCCGTCGACCCCGGCGCGAGTGACCCCCACGCGGCCGGAACCGCGAAGCGATGCCTCCGTTTCGGAGGTGTCGCGCTGCTCGTCAAAGGAGACGTCGATCCGGACGTTGCGTCGCGGTGCGTTCAGGCCGCGCAACGCCTCCCGCAGGAGCCGATGAGCATCTGAAGGGCCGTAGACCAGAAGCTTGTTAGTGGGCTTGTAATAGATGAGCTTGACGCGCGATCCGACCAGTTCTTGCAGTGCCTCAGCCGTCTCATCGGAGTCCACGGAGATCATGCCGTAGGAGGCAAAATAGTCGTTGGTCGCGGAGGACGCCGAGCTGGAAGCCGCAGTCTGGATCTGTGCCCGCGCCGCCCCTGAGATCAGGCCGATGGAGACAATCAAGATGGATGGAACATTCATAAGGAGCGCACAAAATAGATTGCCAGACACTATAGTTTGGATGAATAGCCGTTGTCAACCCTGCGAACGATCACCTGCGAACGATCAGCCGCGCGAAACCAACGCTTTGTTTTCGCGATGGAAAGCCTTATACTATCACCCTTCTCTGGAGACGAATGGAAACACCATGGCCGGAAGCGATTTTAACATTCAGTTTTTGGGAACAGGCACATCGGTCGGTATTCCAATGATTGGGTGCCGCTGTCCCGTCTGCCATTCCGCTGACCCCCGCAACCGGCGGAGACGGACGAGCGTTTATGTTTCGGCTGGAGAGACGCGAATCTTGGTGGATACCCCGCCCGATTTTCGTGAACAGGCGCTGACGTTTCAGGTGCCCCGGATTGATGCGGTCGTGTTCACCCACGCGCATGCCGATCACGTCTTCGGTTTTGACGACATCCGCCGCTTCAACACGATGCAGGGAGAGGCGATCCCCGTGTATGCGCAAAGCGAGACGCTGGCTGAAATCCGGCGGATCTTTAACTATGTGGAAACGGTACGCAGGCCCGGGATTTACAGGCCTCTGGCCAAGTTTTGCGAAATCGCTGCGCCGTTCATGGTGGGCGATGTGCGGGTGCGGCCGATTCCGGTGGCGCATGGCGAGGGTCAGGTGTGCGGTTTCCGGTTTGACTGGGGGGGGCGCGCGGTGGGCATTGTTCCCGATTGTCACCACATGCCCGAGGAATCGGTGGAGGCGCTGCGCGGAGTTGATCTGATGGTGCTGGACGCCCTCCGCTATGTGCCGCACGCCACGCATTTCACCGTGGACGAGTCGCTGGACTGCCTGCGCCGGATCGGCGCGCCGCGCGCCTTCTTGATCCACCTGTGCCATGATCTGGATCATGAAACGCTGCGGTCTGAACTGCCGGCCGGCGTCGATGTCAGTTACGACGGACGGGTGTCTGATGTGTAGTCAAACAGATGTGGAGAGGGGGCGTAGGATGGCACGAAGGATGGCCGGAATAGGTGCGTGGATACTCGGGGCTGCACTCGGGTGCAGCGCGCAGGAGATGGGACTTCTGATCCGTACGCCCAACACGGTTTACCTGGCGGGCGAGCCGATTGTGGCCGATATCCGCATACACAACCGGACGACTCGGGCGTTTGAGGTCCGAGACGGGCTGGCGGAGTCGCATTTGACGCTGCGCATCACGCGGGGACACGAACAGGATTCGATCGAACCATTTGACGCGAAGGCCGTAATGGCCGAGATGACCCTTCCGGCGACCGCTGTCTGGGAGGGTCGTGTCGAAATTACCCGTTTCTTTCCGGTGCGTGATCCGGGACGCTATCTCGTTCGCCTGATGACGATTCATGACGGGACACGCTATGAATCGTCCCCCAAGGCATTTGATATCGTCCCCGGTCTTGAGCTGGCCCGTGTGTCCCAAGTGTTCCCCGGCCAGCCGCCGATCCAGCGGAAGATGAGGGTCGTCTACTGGGTGCGCAATCAGATGGAAGAGCTGTTTCTGGAGATCAAGGATGACCCGGAAACTCGCATCTGGCGCACCTACAGCCTCGGGCCCGTGCTGCGGACCACCGCGCCCACAGTGGATATCGCACCCGACGGGATGCTGTCTATTGTGCATCGCGTCACCCCCGACGTGTTTGTCAAGACGCAGATCAAATCCGAGGAAGCAGGGGTGACGTTCCTGGGTCAGGAGCAACTGCTCGATCCGGTAACATCCGCCAGCAGGCGGATGCAGCCCTTTCAACAAATGGCGATGGATGATGCGCTCGCACGGCGCGAGAAGGCGAAGAATAAAAAGGGCGGGTGGTGGCGGTTTTGGTAAATGGAGCGCCCATGAATTCGGATGCCGTCGCGCAAACAAGGCCTCGGCGGGTTGCGGTCTGGTTGCGTTCGGCCGTTCCCGCATTCGCGCTGACAGCCGCGCAGGCTGATCGATTGCGGCGGGTGCTACCGGGCGCGACGGTGACGGTGTATGACGCCGAGGATGCGTTCGCGCGTGGGCTGGCCGACGCCGAGATGGGGATAGCCTGGCGTTTCCGTCAGGCGTGGATCGACGCCGCGCCCCGCCTTCAGTGGCTGGCCACGCCAGCGGCAGGGCATGATTATTTCCAGTTGACACTCCGACCGGGGATCCGGGTGACCTACGGAACGTTCCATGGAACCCTCATCGCCGAGACCGTGGTGGCCATGGTGCTGGGTGAAAGCCGCGGACTGATGGAGGGTATCAGGCGGCAGACGTTGGGTGAAATCTGGCCGCGCGAGGCCCTCGCACCCCGCCTGAGGAGCGTACGCGGGACGCATGCCGTGATCATTGGCTTCGGTCGGATTGGCGAATGGGTGGGACGACTCCTGAAACCGTTTGGTATTCGCGTGACAGGCATTCGGCGCACCCCAGAGGCCGACCCCAGGCCATTCTGGATGGGACCGGAGGATCGCATTCTCCCCGTCTCACACCTGAATGCGGAGCTGGCGGATGCCGATCATGTGATCCTCGTGTTGCCGCGTAGCTTTGAGACTGACCGTCTGATGGACGCTGAAAGACTGGCGCTGATGCCTCCGCAGGCGGTTCTCTACAACGTTGGGCGCGGCAATGCGGTCGATGAGGACGCCTTGTCGCGGGCGCTGCGCGAGGGACGGATGCGCGCCGCCTGCCTCGATGTCTTCAGCCGCGAGCCAGTGCCCGCCGATTCGCCGCTGCTACAGACACCCAACCTGTACCGAATGCCCCACCTGGCCGCCGTCGCTCCGGAATACCTCGATCACTATATCGATGAGCTTGCCGGGTTATGGCGGGTCCGATGCGGGCCGTGACGGGAGAGGGGCCATCCATGCAAATCGATTGGAGCCGGGTGACGCCTTTTCAGAGGCGTGTGTATGAGGCGCTATTGGAGGTGCCACCAGGACGGGTCACCACGTACGGACGGCTCGCGCACCGAATTGGATGCCGCTCGTCTCGGGCGGTCGGGCAGGCGCTCGGCGCCAACCCGTTCGCTCCTGATGTGCCGTGTCATCGCGTGATCACGGGCACGCTGTCTGCGGGTGGATTCAACCACGCGGTGACTGGAGCTGCAGCCGGACACAAACGACGCCTGCTGCTCGATGAAGGCGTCGCCTTTGACAGATCGGGCAGACTGGCCGACGTGTCACGCATCTGGCCGTGGGACAACATCGGAAAAACAGCGATGTAAACCACAGCCAAGAGCGCCGGCGCCCATGAAGGCCCCGGCGCCCACAGAGCCTGCTAATCCACCAGAGTGATGTCGGCTTTCGCCTTCAAACCTTCGATGAAGGTTTCGTATGCTTTCGCCTTGGCCGTGTTCTTGAGCGACTCGATAATCTTTTCCTTCACCTCTGCGAAGGGGACATCGCTTGCGGGCGTCTTGGCGGTCACCTTGATCAGATGATAGCCGAACTCGGTCTTGACAGGTGCGCCGACCACATTCAGATCCTGCGTAAATGCGGCCGCATCAAATTCTGGCACCATCTGCCCGCGGCCGAAAGACCCGAGATCGCCACCCTTTTCCTTGCTCGGGCACGCTGAGTGTGCTTTTGCCAATGCGGCAAAGTCGCCTCCGTCAGCCAATTCCTTGGCGAGGCCATCGATCTTATTCTTGGCCGCAGCCCAGCCGGCGTCGTCCTTGGGTTCCGGCGTAATCAAGATGTGGCTCGCCTGCACCTGCGCTTCGGTCGAGAAATACTGGGTTTTCTTTTCGTTGTAAAACGCCAGAGCGTCGGCATCCTTGATTTCAGGCTGAGCGCCACCCATCGATGCCTCCACGATCTTTTCAAACTGAATCCCCTCCGTGAGGTCCTCCTTCAGCCCACTCATGTCCATGCCGCGCAGTTTCAGTTCGGAATCGATCGTCTTCCCCTGAGATTCGAGTGCTTTTGAAATTTCATCAATCCGTTTCCCCATTTCGTCGTCACTCACCGTGATTTTCTGGCGGGCGATCTCGTCGCGCACCAACCGCTGCGCGATCAGCCCTTCAATGGCTCGTGTCTGCATCTCGGCACGCATCTGCGCCTGGAATTGCGCGGGAACCCGGTCGCCGTACTGGGCGATCTGGCGGTCGATGATCTGGTTCACGTCAGCCTGCTTGATATCGAACGTGCCAACACGAGCCACCACCTTGGCAGGATCTGCCGCAGAAGACACCACAGGCTCGTTATCGGTAAGTGCATCGGATTCACCGATGCTGGCCACCTCAACAGGCGTTTTGCCGCCAGCCAGTTGTGCCGACTTCTCTTCGTCCTTGCAACCGGTGACCGTCGAAACGACAACCGCACAGGCCGCAACCATCCATACGCATTTGTTCATCATAATCCGTCTTTCCTTAAGAGAAACGCCGAAAAACCCTTCAGCACGCGCATACAATCGCCGATTCTGAACGGTATGTCAAACATAAATCCAAGGGGATTGCCCGCCCGGGCGCATGGCAGTTCTGATGAGGTCGTTAATTCCTAATCGTAATCGTAATCTTAATCCCCCGCCCTTTGCCGATCCGGCTCGTAGACGGCTCCCGGCTCATGCACACGATCAGGGGATGTGCTACGGATCAATCCGACCAGCATGGAGACAATTCGAACGAGGATCTCTTTTCCCGGTTCAGCCTGCGC
>VGWG01000086.1 GCA_016873675.1 Lentisphaerota bacterium
TGACGCCGGTGCGCCAGCCGGGGGTGTTGGTGAGGGGAGCGAAGACCGCCGGGGTGATGGTGACGGTCTGGGGCTGACTGAAGGTGCCGCCTGCGGGGGTGATTACCGGCGCGGGGAGGGTAGGAGCCCCGTTGATCTGAAGGATCGCGGAACCGAAGCAGGTGCCTGCGGTGGCGGTCACGGTGTAAGCGACCCATTATGTTTTTTGGGCTGTTTTTTTGGGCTTGCCCGACGCAAGAGAATGCGATATCATTCCGCGCTATTTCTTATGCCGTCTGCCGCATGGGGTACGTGCGAAAACAGGGGCCGTTAACCGATTGAGAGGAAGAGACGATGCACGTTCCGACAAAGAATCAGAAGCTGATCGATTGGGTTTCCGAATTTGCAAAACTGACGACACCGGCCCGCGTGGTGTGGTGTGACGGATCGAAGAAGGAATACGATGATCTGTGTGAATTGATGGTCGCTGCAGGCGTCTTCACGAAGCTCAACCCCGCGAAGCGCCCGGGTTGCTATCTGGCCCGCTCGCACGCCTCGGACGTGGCCCGCGTGGAGGATCGCACCTTCATCTGCTCGACGAGCAAAGAGGAGGCCGGGGCGACGAACAATTGGCGCGATCCCGCAGAGATGAAGGCCGAGATGCGCGCGCTGTACACGGGGTGCATGAAGGGCCGTACGCTGTACGTGATCCCGTTCTCAATGGGTCCGCTGGGCTCACCCGTGGCCAAGATCGGCATCGAGCTCACGGATTCCCCCTACGTTGTGGTGAACATGCACATCATGACCCGCGTCGGCACGGAGGTCTTGAAGGCGTTGGGCGAACACGGCACATTCATTCCGTGCCTGCACTCCGTCGGCGCGCCGCTGAAGGATGGCGAGAAGGATAGCACTTGGCCGTGCGCCCCGATCGAGAAGAAATACATCGCCCACTTCCCCGAGGAGGGGGCGATTTGGTCCTTTGGCTCCGGCTACGGCGGCAATGCGCTGCTGGGCAAGAAGTGTCTCGCGCTGCGCATCGCCTCCTCCCTGGCCCGCCGCGAGGGGTGGATGGCCGAGCACATGCTCATCCTCAAGCTCACCTCTCCGGAGAAGAAGGTGCATTACATCTGCGCCGCCTTCCCGAGCGCCTGCGGCAAGACGAACCTGGCCATGATGGAGCCGACCCTGCCGGGCTGGACCGTCGAGACCGTCGGCGATGACATCGCCTGGCTGCGAATCGGCGAGGATGGCCGCCTGTACGCGATCAACCCCGAGGCGGGATTCTTCGGCGTGGCGCCCGGCACCTCGATGTACTCGAATCCAAACGCGATGCGCACGATCCAGAAAAACACCATCTTCACCAACTGCGCGCTGACGGACGATGGCGACATCTGGTGGGAAGACATGGGCGTGCCTGCGCCGCAGCACGCCATCGACTGGAAGGGGTGCGACTGGACGCCCGCCATGAAGGACAAAGAGGGCAAAGCGGTCAAGGCGGCCCATCCCAACGCGCGCTTCACCGCGCCAGCCAAGCAGTGCCCGGTCATCGCGTCGGAGTGGGAAGATCCCGCCGGGGTGCCGATCAGCGCGTTCCTGTTTGGCGGTCGCCGGCCGACGACGATCCCGCTGGTGAACGAGGCGTTGAACTGGACGCATGCCGTGTTCATGGGATCGGCCGCCGGCTCTGAGACCACCGCAGCCAATATCGGCGCGGTCGGCGTTGTCCGCCGCGATCCGATGGCCATGCTGCCGTTCTGCGGCTACAACGTCGGCGATTACCTGATGCACTGGCTCACAATGCCTCTGCGGACCGATGCGTCGAAGCTGCCCAAGGCCTACTTCGTCAACTGGTTCCGTAAGACGCCGGACGGCAAGTGGCTGTGGCCGGGCTTTGGCGAGAACAGCCGCGTGCTGAAGTGGATCTGCGACCGGATTGACGGCAAGGTTGCAGGCGTCGAGACGCCGATCGGCATCATGCCCTCACCGAAGGAGCTGGATCTCACCGGCTCCACCGTGACGGCGGCCGATCTGACCGAGTTGCTGGCCGTGGACATCGCGGGCTGGCAACAGGAGATCACCTCGGTCGAGGACAGCTACGCCAAGTGCGGGAACCGCATTCCTTACGCCTTGAAGCAGGAACTGGCAGCCCTGAAGGCGCGCCTGGCGGCAGCCGCGAAGAAATAGAGAAGGTCGTGTGCTGGACGTGCGACTGCTGTCCGCGCAAACGGCGGACGGCAGCGCCTGCTTAAGCATTGAACACCCTGCCGTCTGAGGTGTCCGAAGGGATCGTGCAATTGGATGATTGACCTCGGGAAGGGCTTGTCCTAAACTCCCGGCTGTCGGTGTGGCCGGTTGAAGGCCCCCCATTCGGCACGCACGAAGGGAGCATGAGTATGGCGCTGCGTTTTATCACTGCCGGGGAATCGCACGGTCCCTGCCTGACGGCTGTGTTGGAAGGCGTTCCCGCCGGCCTTATGATCACCGAGGACTCCCTCGCGTGCGACCTGAGCCGTCGCCAGACCGGCAGCGGCACGGGGCCGCGGCTGGCGGACGGGATCGAGAACGACAGGCCGCGCATTCTCGGCGGTGTGATGAACGGGCGCACCACCGGCGCGCCGATCGCCCTGCAGATCGTCAACCGCGATCACGCCCATTGGCAGGGCCGCGCGGTGCCTGCCTTCACGATCCCGCGTCCCGGACACGCCGATCTCTCCGCCGCAATCAAATACGGGTTTGACGACTTCCGCTATGCCCTCGAGCGGGCATCGGCTCGTGAAACCGCCGCCCGCGTCGCCGCCGGCGCGGTCTGTCGCGCCCTGCTCGCCACATTCGACATCCGGGTTGGCGGTTACGTGACGGCCATTGGCGGCGTCGCCGCCCAACTTGACGATGTCTCGTTCGAACAGCGGATCACCCGTGCGCGCGCCGCCGCGACCTCCTGCCCCGATCCCCGCGCCTCAGAAGCGATCAACGCGGCGATTCTGCAGGCGCGACAGGCAGGCGACACCCTCGGTGGCGTCATCGAGGTGGTGACGCTCCATTGTCCGCCCGGCCTCGGTTCGTACGCCACGTGGGAGGAGCGACTCGACAGTCGCCTCGCCGCCGCTGTGCTGGGCGTCCCCGCGATGAAGGGGTTTGAAATTGGCGACGCCTTTGCCAACACAGCCCGCACCGGAACGACCGCGCAGGATGCGGTCCACTGCGAAGACGGCCGCATCATCCGCGGGTCCAACCGCTGCGGCGGCATTGAGGGCGGCATTTCCAACGGCCAGCCGATCCTCATCCGCGCGGCCATGAAGCCGATTCCGACCACGATCACCCCCCAGACATCGGTCAACCTCGCCGCGAACGGGGCGGCTTCAGCCACCGCATATGAGCGCTCCGACACCTGTCCCGTCCCTCGCGCGGTGGTCGTCCTCGAAGCGGTGATTTGTTTCGTGATCGCCCGAGCCCTCCTCGAAAAGCTCGGGGGCGATTCGCTCGACGAAATGCGTCCCCGCTTTGAGCAGCTCCGTTCCCTTACGATCGCCTCGCTCCGCCTCTCAGCAGAACCGAAGGTTTTTTGGCCGGCATCCCCATGATCAGAACAGACACCCCTGAGCACCTTTTTCTTTACGGCCCCCCGGGGTCTGGCAAATCGACGCTGGGCCGGGCCCTTGCCGACGCGCTGGAGATCCCGTTTGTCGATCTCGACGAACGGATCGTTAAGGCCGCGCGCCAGACCATCCCAGAGCTATTCGCCGCTGTTGGCGAGCCGGGGTTCCGACTCCGCGAAACCCAGGCGCTTCAGGCGGTGTGCGGCGAGCCGCGGGCCGTTGTCGCCCTCGGGGGCGGCGCCCTGCTGGCCGAGGCCAATCGCGCCTGCGCCGAGGCCGCCGGCCGGATCGTCTGCCTGCGCGCGTCGGCCGAGACCCTCGCCATCCGAACGGCGTCCCAACCCGGCACCCGTCCCCTCCTCGCCGCCGCCAGCGCGTCGGCCGGGGCGAACCTCGCCGCCTTGCTGGAGAATCGCAAGCCCCATTATGATTCATTCGCGTTGCAGCTTACCGTGACCAATGCCCTGCCCCGAATGAACGTGCGCAACCTCCAGGCGTTGCTGGGTCTGTACCACGTCGGCGGGATGGGCGAGCCCTACGACGTTCGTGTCGCGACCGGCAGCCTCTCCCGCGCCGGGCATCTGCTGGCGGCGGTGCATGTCCCCTGCCCCGCAATGGTCGTCGCCGACACTGCGACCGCGCCGCTTTACGGCGCAACCGTGATCGCGTCATTGCGGGCTGCGGGCTTCTCCCCCACCCTGACCACCCTCCCGGCCGGTGAGACGCACAAGACCCTCGCCACGGTTCAGGCGATCTGGGGGGCGGCGCAACGCGCGGGAATCGACCGCGGCGGACTCTTCATCGCCCTCGGCGGCGGCGTGGTCGGCGATCTGACCGGGTTTGCCGCCGCCACCTGGCTTCGCGGCGTCCGCTGGGCCGTTTTGCCAACGACCCTCCTCGCCATGGCCGACTCCTCCCTCGGAGGCAAGACCGGCGCCGACCTCCCGGAAGGCAAAAATCTCGTCGGGGCTTTCCATCCGCCCGTGCTGGTTCTGACCGATCCCGCCACCCTCGCCACCCTCCCCGTCGCCGAGATCCGCGCGGGGCTGGCCGAGGTGGTCAAGCACGGCGTGATTGATGATCCCGAACTGTTCGATGCCTGCACCGCCCTCGCGGGTCGGCCCGAGACGATCCGTAGCGACGCGGCGTTTGTCGCGCGAGCCCTCGCCGTTAAAGTTCGCACGATCTGTGCGGATCCTTACGAGAAAGGGATTCGCGCCGCCCTCAACCTTGGCCATACGATCGGCCATGGGGTCGAGCAAGCCATGCAGTTCACGATCGGCCATGGGGAGGCGGTGGCCATCGGCCTGGTCGCCGAGGCGCGCATCGCCGAAACCCTGGGGCTGGCCGATACGGGTCTGGCCGGACGGCTGGCGGCCACGCTCGGTGGACTCGGCCTCCCGGTCGACCTGCCGCCCGGGCTCGACCGCGCCGCCTGTCTTCGGGCGATCCGGCTCGACAAAAAGCGGGTTGCCGGAACGGTCCGCTTCGCCCTTCCCCTCCGCATCGGCGCCGTCCAGACCGGCGTGGAGGTTCCGGTGGAGATTCTCGATGCCGCGCTGGCCCGCTGACGCCCGATGGTGTGCGGGCCCGGTGCAGGGCTTTTGCGGGGTCAGGCGATCCAGCCCTCCCGCCGGCGGCGGAGCAGGATCAGGAAGAATGGCCCGCCGGTCAGGGCTGTGATCACACCAACGGGAATCTCCTGCCCGGGCATCAGCGATCGGGCGACCGTGTCGCACACAACCAGAAACGCGCCGCCCGCCAGAGCCGCAGCCGGGAGCAGGCGACGGTGGTCGGAGCCGGTCACGTGGCGCACGGCGTGCGGGACGATCAGGCCGACAAAGCCGATAAGTCCCGCCAGCGCCACAGCGGCGGCGGCGGCCAGAGTGGCGGTTCCGAGCGCGCAACACACGACCAAACGGGTGCGCACGCCGAGGTTATGGGCCATTTCCGTGCCCAGCGTGAGCGCATTCAGGTCGCGTGCCAGCGCCAGCGCCGCCACACACGCCACCGCACAGCAGCCGGCGCAGCCCGCCAGCACCCGCATGTCGTTGATCTGCAGGTTCCCCAGCATCCACCAAAGAATGCCGTGCAGCCGATCATTGCGGGAAAAAGAAAGAATCACCATCAGCACGCTCGACAGCATGGAACTCACGACCACGCCGCTGAGGATCAACCCGTGGACGGAGGTGTCGCCATGGCGCGAGGCCAGCCGGAAGACAACGGTCAGGGTGATGATCGCCGCGGCAAAGGCCGTGAGCGGAAGCGCCAGAACCGTGTGGCTCGCCAGTCCCAGCGTGATCGCCAGCGTCGCCCCCACCGCGCCGCCGCTGCTCACGCCCAAGACGTAGGGATCGGCCAGGGGATTGCGCAACACCGCCTGCAGCACCGCGCCAGCGCATGACAGCGCCGCTCCGACGACAAGAGCGGCGGCAACCCGGCCGATGCGGATCTGCAGCAAGACCCGATCCAGTTCCGTCGCCGTCGCGGGCCAAAAAAACCCGTTCTGGCCGGTCATCACCGCCAGCGCGGGGATCAGCAGGCAAAGAACCAGACCGATAACCATCCAACGGGGTTGTGTGATCACGCGCGCCAGGCACTCCCAGCCAACGGACGCGGGAACAGCCCGCTCCGCCGACACAGGCAAACGGTAGCATGCCCCGCGTGAACCGTCAACCCAACGAGAATCCGCGTTCAAATTCTGACTTCTTGATTCTGACTTCTGGCTCCTGTGAAATTTCTACACCGTTGAATCGCACCCGCCCCGATTTTTCGCCCCTCTTTTGCCTTGCGAAACCGCGCGCGCCGTGTCAAACTACCCCGGCTTGCATATCAAGCAAGCGCGCCCCGCCAGTCTGTCGCGCACGCAACGCTGGATGGCGACAGGCTGGAACATCGGATCGCTCCGTAATTGACTCGTTTTCACCGCCGCAGAACCCCTGCCAACAACAAAGGACCCAGACTATGAGGACGATGCGCTCAGCCCTGTTTGTGATCGGTCTGCTCACCAGCATCGTGTTGCTGACAGGATGCGGCAAGCCGCGCGAAGGCATCACCCTGGCGGGGTCGACCGCATTCCAGCCCTTTGCCGAGAAACTGGCCGACCACTATATGGCCGCGCACCCCGATGTCGCGATCACGATTCAGGGCGGCGGCTCGGCGCTGGGCATCCAGTCGGCCCTTTCGGGCGCGGCGCAGATCGGCATGGCCGACCTCGTGAAGCTTCCCAAGGAGGCCGACGCCCTGAAAAGCATTGTGGTGGCGCGCGACGGCATCGCCGTGGTGGTCAACCCGGCGAACACCCTGACGGGGCTGACCTTGGAACAGGTGCGCGGTATTTTTGCCGGGACAATCAGGAATTGGAATGAGGTTGGCGGGGCGGACCACACGATCGCGGTGATCTCGCGCGAGGCGGGCTCGGGCACGCGCTCGTCCTTCGAGCAGATTATCGGCGGCGTGACGCTGACGGCGGATGCGCTCATTCAAGATTCGAACGGGACCATCCGCGAGACCGTGGCCAACGACGCCAATGCGGTCGGCTATCTTTCACACGGTCTGATCAACGAGAAGATCAAGCCGGTCACGGTGGATGGCTTCTCCTGTGGGGAGCAGGACATCCAGTCGGGCGACTACAAGCTGGTTCGTCCGGTGTTCCTGGTCTATCGGTCCGACGCGCGTCCGGCGTGCCAGGCATTTCTGGACTACTTGCTCACGGCGGAGGCCCAGGATCTGCTGCACCAGAACGGCCTGATCCGGGCAAACTGAGTCACACGTCGTCCCTGTCCCTGAAGGCTCATGAAATTCAACAGTGAAACAGCGGTTAAGGGCGTGTTGACGGTGGTGGCATTCTCGGCGCTGGCCAGTCTGCTGCTGATCGCGGTCTTCATCTTTAAGGAGGGATTCCCCTTCATGCTGAAGGTGGGAATCTCTGACTTTCTGTTTTCTTCGACCTGGAACCCGCAGGCCGGACAGTACGGCATCTACCCGATGATCGTGGCCTCCCTGTACGTGACGCTGGGCGCGATGCTGATCGGCGCGCCACTGGGGGTCGCGGGCGCGATCTTTCTGAACGAATTCGTGCCCCCACCGGTCATGCGGGTCATCAAGCCGACCATCGAGCTGCTGGCCGGCATCCCGTCGGTGGTGTTCGGGTTTCTGGGCGTGATGGTGCTGGCGCCATTCATCCGGGAACATTTCGGCGGCCCGGGGCTTTCGCTTCTGGCGGCGGCGGTGATCCTCGGGATCATGGTGCTGCCCACGGTCATCAGCATCTCCTCAGACGCCATCGGCGCGGTGCCGAACTCCTATCGCGAGGGGGCGCTGGCGCTCGGCGCGACGCGCTGGCAGAGCGTGCATATGGTGACGGTCAAGGCGGCCCGTTCGGGAATCATTGCCAGCATCATTCTGGCCATGGGCCGGGCTTTGGGCGAGACCATGGCGGTCATCATGGTCGCGGGCAACACGGTGAAGGTGCCTCACGCAGTCACCGACCCGGTGCGGACACTGACGGCGAACATCGCGTTGGAAATGGCGAACGCCACCGGAATGGCGCGTGAGGCGCTGTTCGCGACGGGCGTCGTGCTGTTCGTGGTGATTATGATTCTGAACAGCATCGCGCGTGCGACGCTCAAGAGGCGGGGGGCTAACAAATGAGAGTCTCCCCGAAGGTCACGCAGGCTCTGGCGGTCACGATTCTGGGCGCGGCCACGCTGCTGACGCTGGTGATCCTGGTGTTCGTGATCGTGTTCGTGCTCAGCAAGGGCCTGCCGGGCGTCAGCTTGGACTTCCTGTTCTCATCCCCTCAAGACATGGGGAAATCCGGCGGCATCTTCCCGACGCTGGTGGGGACGTTCCTGTTGCCGCTGCTGGCGATCACCATCGCCCTTCCGCTGGGCTTGGGCACGGCGGTGTATCTGACGGAATACACCCAGGAAACCCGGTTCACGCGAACGCTGCGGTTCGGCACGGACTGTCTGGCGGGCATCCCCTCCATCATCTTCGGCCTGTTCGGCTTCATCTTCTTCGTGGTCAAGCTGAAGATGGGATGGTGCCTGCTCTCCGGCGCGCTGACGCTGGCAATCATGGTGTTGCCGACGATTCTCCGCACGTCCGAGGAGGCCATCCGCTCGGTGCCGAACGCCTACCGCGAGGTGAGCTTCTCTCTGGGGGCGACGCGGTGGGAGACGGTGCTCAAGGTCGTGCTCCCGAACGCCCTGCCCGGCATCGTCACCGGCGTGATTCTGGGGATCGGCCGCTCGATCGGCGAAACAGCGGCGGTCATCTTCACTGCGGGTTCCTCCTTGCGGATGCCGATGACGGTCTTCGATTCGGTGCGGACGATGTCGGTGCATTTCTACATTCTGGCGCGGGAGGGCATCTCGAACGAGAACGCCTATGCCACCGCCGCCGTGCTGATCCTGACCGTCCTTCTGGTGAACCTGGTGGCCTACACCCTGATGCACCGCTTCATCGCCAGGAGGTCCAAATGAGCGAGCCGTCTGCCATCAAGATCGCCACCCGCGATTTCCGGGTCTTCCATGGCAGGGAGAACACGCTGCGCGGAATCACGCTGGACATACGGCACCATCGGATCCTCGGAGTGATCGGCCCCGCCGGTTCTGGAAAAACGACGTTCCTGCGAGCGTTGAACCGGCTGAACGACCTCGTGCCGGAGATGCACGTCGAGGGACAGATGCTCCTGGACGGGGAGGACCTCTATCACCCCTCCTTCAATGTGGTCTCCCTCCGCAAGCGGGTGGGCATGCTGTTCGCGCTGCCGGTGGCGCTGCCGATGAGCATTTATGAGAACGTGGTCTACGGGCCGCGGCTGTCGGGAATCCGCAGGCGCGCGCGGCTGGACGAGATCGTCGAACGCAGCCTGAAGTCGGCTTTTCTCTGGGACGAGGTCAAAGACCGCCTGCCGATGTCCGGGCTGCGGCTTTCCGGAGGGCAGCAACAGCGGCTCTGCCTGGCGCGCGTGCTGGCGATGGAGGAGTTGGAGGTGATCCTGCTCGATGAGCCGTGTTCCGGTTTGGACCCCGTCTCGACCGCCAAGATCGAGGATGCGCTGACGGTCCTGAAAGAGAGGTACACGATTATCCTCGTGACCAACAACACCAAGCAGGCGGCGCGCGTGGCGGACGACACGGCTTTTTTTCTGATGGGCGAGCTGATCGAGTGCGGATTGACCGAGAAGATTTTCACGGTCCCGGACGATAGCCGGACCAACGAATACGTGACGGGCAGGTTCGGATGAGCAGTACAGACACAGTCATCAGCGTGCGAAATCTGGATCTTTTTTATGGCGACTTCCACGCCCTGAAACAGGTGGCGATGGAGGTTCAGACACGGCACATCACGGCGCTGATCGGGCCGTCAGGCTGCGGGAAGTCCACCCTGCTGCGCACCCTGAACCGCATGAACGACCTGATCCCGGGCGTCAGGGTCACCGGATCCATCCGGCTCGAAGGGCGGGACATCTATTCGTCGGGGACCGACGTCTGCGCGTTGCGCAAGCGCGTCGGCATGGTCTTCCAGCGTCCCAACCCCTTCCCACTCTCGATTTACGACAACGTTGCCTTCGGGCTCCGGGTGGCGGGCCTGTGCAACCGCGACCGGATCGGGGAGATCGTCGAGCGCAGCCTCACGGCGGCCTGGCTGTGGGACCCGCTCAAGGACAAGCTGCAGGACCCCGCGTTGTCGCTGCCGCTGGATCAGCAGCAGCGTCTGTGCGTGGCGCGCCTGATTGCGGTGGAACCGGAGGTGATCCTGATGGACGAGCCCTGCTCGGCCCTGGACCCCATCTCCACCGCCCGCATTGAGGAACTGATGCTCGCGCTCAAGCTGAAGTACACGATCGTGATCGTGACCCACAACATGCAGCAGGCCGCCCGCATCTCGGATTATTCGGGTTACATGTTGCTGGGCGAAATGATAGAATTCGGCGACACGGCTGGAATATTCACCGCGCCGCGGGATAAACGAACCCAGGACTACATCAGCGGACGGTACGGATAAGGCGGGTGCATATGAAAAGGCATTTTGACGAGCAGTTGCAGGGATTGAAGAGCCATCTCATGAAAATGAGCGCGTTGGCGGAGGTGATGATCGCCGACGCGGTCAAGTCCGTGGTCGAGCGTGACGAGCATGCGGTCCAGCCGGTCTACGAGCGTGAAGAGCTCGTGAACCACATGCAGATCGAGATCGACGAGATCTGCCTGACCCTGACCGCCTTGCACCAGCCGGCGGCCGGCGACCTGCGCTTCATCATTGGCGCGGTCAAAACGAACTCCGACTTGGAGCGCCTCGCGGACGAGGCGGTGAACATCGTACAGAAGGCCGAACACCTGCTGAAGATGCCGCAACTCAAGCCATTCGAGATCATTCCCGATATGGCGGCGATCGCCCGAGGCATGGTGCGCGACAGCCTG
>VGWG01000087.1 GCA_016873675.1 Lentisphaerota bacterium
ATGTAGCGAAAGAGCTTTTGCTGGTATTCCCAGACTTCGGCGCTACCGAAGAAATCACCCGCGCTGCTGATGAGACGGTACGGGTTATGGCGATAACGGGGGTTGACCCAGACGGCCCTCGAGACGTGGGAATGGAACAGCAGGTTCCAACTGATCTTCATGTCGCGCCGCTCGCACCAGTCGAAGAGTTGATCCATCCGTCCGCAACGGTTTTCGTCGTAGCGGCCCAGGCCGCTGCCCATTGTCTCGAGCGTGGTGGGAAAGAAACTGATGAAGTTTGCCCCCCGTTTCTTCAGGTTGTCGAGGTCGGCTTCCGTTATGGCGCCCTGATTATACAATTCACAGTTGTCGTTGTACCACAAGCCGACGCCATAGAAGGGGGTGTGATCGCTATGCATCAGGTAACGCCGATTCGGTGCGATGCCGACAAAACCCGGGTGCGCAGAAGCCGTCACCACACACTCCGCCCGAGCGCTCTTCGCTCTGTCGGTCGGGGTGTTAACCGTCACGACGTAGTGCCACGTGCCCGTCTCTGTCGGCGTGAAACGAACCATCCACAGGGCAGCCCAACTCGACGGGTTGTAGAAGCCCCATATTTTCCATTTTTTTCCCGAGGGAGCCGTGAACGTCGCCTGCAGGTCAATCTCTTCTGGATCAAACGGGTTGCAAAAATCGGCGTCGAGATCAATCCGCAGTTCCAGCTTTTCGTAAAGCCCGACGGATGCCGAGACGGCTTGGATGGCGTTGATTCGGCAGGGCCCAGCCGGTCTGCCAGACAGGCGGGAATGCGCGTGACTTCGAGAACGTGACTGCATAAAACCGACCGGTCCTCCCTGCGTTGTTACACGCCTCCGCCCCATTCCAGTGATCGTCCTGCGCTGGTCCAGCCCAGACTGTTCCTGCGGCGCACGGCTTGCGTATCCTTGACGGCCTCGCCTGTGTTGCGGAGTGTTCCGTTCTCCAGATCCGGGCTGTTGATGGCGTGCAGCCGTTCGATCAGGTGCTGCCGCATTTCCCGGACCTTCTCCGGCAGGGCAGGGGCGATGTCGTTCAGATCATTGGAATCCGCTGCGTGATCGAATAACTGTTCGCGACCGTCCTTGACGAAGTAGAGGTATTTGTGTCGGCCATCATGGACCATGTGTTGGGCATCAATGGCGCCGCAGAGCCGATCCCTGACCGCGCGTTGCTCGCCCATGACCAACGGCACCAGATCCCTGCCCTCGACGTCCTCCGGCGCCGCGATGCCGGCCAGGCGACAAAACGTGGGCAGCAGGTCGGCCAGTTCGATCAGCGCAGCGGATGCCGCTCCCGTATGGGCGCGCTGCAAGGCGCGGGGCGGGCGGATGAGGAAGGGGAGTCGCGCGGCCGAGTTGTAGAAACTGGATTTGGCGATGTCGTAGTGATCGCCCAGGTGTTCACCATGGTCGGTGGTGTAGATCACCCACAGGTCGTCCCAGAGGCCGTGCAATTGCAGATAGCCGAACAGCCGTCCGAGCTGGTGGTCAATGTTGGTGATCATGCCGTAGTACACGCCGCGAGCCTTGCGCAGTTCATCCCACCCCATGGGTTTGCTGTTGTAGGCTGTCCGATGGTTGAACTGCGCGACAGGACACGTCTCAGCGTCCTCCCATGTCCCGATGGCCGGCGCAGGGATAGGACTGTGGTCGTACATGCTGTAGAAGGGTTCGTGGATGGCGAACGGCGGATGCGGATCCACGAACGAACTCCAGAGGAAGAACGGGCGGTTCTTTTGGCGTTCGCGCACATACTCGATACAGTGGTCAACAATCCAGTCGGTGCCGTATAACTCGGGTGGGATCGGCGAGAGCGTCGGATGCAGCTCGTTGGCGCCGACGCCGAAGACATAGCCATCACGCCGGACGTGCAGTTGCTGCTCTCGTTTACAGCGTTCGATGGGAATGACGGTTTCGAAGCCGGCCTTGAACGAGGTGTCGGTGTGCCAGTGACGCTTGCCAACCAATGCGGTCTGATACCCCGCTTGCGTCATGAGACTGCCGAGGAAGGCGTCCGGGGCGCGCTGGATCCGGAACTTGTCTGCGTACTCTGGACAACCATAGGTTGACGACTTCACGCCTGTGATCATCGTCGTTCGCGCAGGGATGCAGACAGGGCAATCCGAGTACGCATTTTCGAAACGCACGCCCTCGTAAGCCAGTCGATCCAGATGAGGGGTTCTGACGCACGGGTGCCCCGCGCAGCCGAGGGTGTCCCAGCGATGCTGGTCTGCGGTGATGAACAGAATGTTGGGCTGTGATTGTGGCATGTCTTTCCTCATCGTGGCGCAGGTTCCAATCCGAGGCGGACGAACTGCTCCGGCGGCGCGTCGTTTTCTTTCATGCACTGGACGAGCTGTCGGGTCATCGTTTCCTCGATTGCCGGATCATGCAGGGGCATCTTCTGGCTCGGATCGGTATGGGTGTCAAACAGCAGGGTTCTCAACTCTCCCTCTTCCACCCAGGCTTTGCCGCTTTTAATCTTCATGGTCTGGCAACCCTTGGTGAACGAGAACGGCAACTGCAATCCTTCCATACCACGGAGTTCATCAATGAAGAAGGGTCTGCGCATGTGTGTGGGCATGAGCGTGTAGTTGTAGAGCGGGGAATTGTCGGGGTTGGCCGGGCCGCGCATATAGACATAACGGCCGTCGGTGCAGTTCACGTGCGCGCCGTGAAGCCCAAAGAGTCCGGCCTCGCGCACCGGCGTGTCGCTGACGATGGTCTCGCGAAGGGGTTTTCCCTGCATGTCTTTCGGCAGAGGCAGACCGAAATAGTCGAGGATCGTCGCCGGCAGATCGATCGTCTGAATCAGGCTCTTGCGACGCTCGCCCCGGATCTTCGAGCGGGGATCCCAGATGAAGAGCGGGGTGTTGGCGATTTCATTGTAGAATGGCATCCGGCATTTGCCCCACCAGTCATGTTCGCCAAGCAGGAAGCCGTGGTCGGTATTGACGATGAGCAGCGTGTCTTTCCAGAGATTGAGGCGGTCCATTTCGTCCAGCACACGACCGAGGTAATGGTCGCACATGGAGATGAGCGCGGCATTGACCATCTGGTAATGTTTGGACAGGCGTTCATCCCGGGCAGGCGAATAGTCGGGCCAGTCGTTCTGGAATTGGGTGAAGTCATAGTCGTAGAGCTTCTTGAAGCGCTCAGGGACAAAATAGGGCTCGTGCGGATCAAACGTTTCGATCTGGAGGAACCACGGGTCGTGCCGGGCGTTTCTGCGCATGAACTCGACACCCATGGCGACGGTCTTGGCCAACGGGAACTGCTCCTCTTCTGCCATGTAATGACGGTTGATGGAGTCTTGAAAACACCATTCGCCCCCTTTGTGCGGATTGTGATTGAAGATGGTCTGGTTCAGGTCGGCTTTCCATGGATCGCCTTCCTGACCCCGCGAGATGTCCCAGGTCTTGTAGCGGGTATGGTAGTTGCATCCGCCTTCCTCCCAGTAATGATAGTGGTCGCTGGCGAGGTGGCTCCAGATGCCGTTTTGCTTGAGGATTTCCGGCATGGAATCGTCGAACGGCTCGATGGGGCCCCAGCTCCGGTGCAGGAAGTTGTAGCGGCCGGTATGCAGCTCGCGCCGCGCAGGCATGCAGGGCATGCTGCCGACAAACGAGGTGTCGAACGTGGCGGTTCTTTCCGCGAGCCGCTTGAAGTTGGGCGCATGGACCCAGTCGCAACCGTAGGGCGGCAGCATGTGACGATTCAGCGAATCGAACATCAGCAGGATGGCTTTCATAGCATCTCCAGACTATCGCTGCTTATCCGGATCGGCGTACTGCAGAATGTGATCAATATCAGCCCCGACGTTGGGGCAGGGAGAATCCGCCTTGAGCTTGAACCCGCCAAGGTTCGCCAGTCCGATGGGCGATGTTGCGCCGCAGGGATTGACGAAGCCCGGATCCTTCGCCTCCGCGCCGGTTCCGGACGGGTTCTTTCCCTTGGGGGTATAGTAGTAGTCGCCCACGCTCACGACTTTGGCCTTGTTTGTAGAGAAACTGCCTTGAGTGGCCACGAGCAGATTGCTTCGCATCGTCTCCCCCCAAACCGCGTAGGTTCCTTTCAGGCCGTCACCTAGATAGAAGGTGTTGTTTTCAAAAGCGATGCCTTGATTGTTATTTTTGCTGCCAAACGGCTTTTCGTTGACGCTTACATTATGGCGCACGATACAATCCGGGTGCTTATGCCAACTCAGAATGAAACCGCCGCTGTTGTCGTGGCTGTAGTTGTACTGGATGATGGTTCTCTTCGACCAGCCGTCCACGTCGAAGCCCGCTGCATCGCCGTTCGGAAAATGCGCGTAGGCTTCGTTGTACTGGAACACGCAATCAATGTTTTTAAATCCGCCCCAGATCCCCGCCGAAACCTCCGTGGGCTTGGCATTATCCCGATAGCCACAGTGATGCGCCACGTTGTATTCACAAAGCCCCTTATAGGTTCCGCACATCTTGATGCCGTCTCCGGAGGCGTAGGCGATCCGGTTCTTCCGGATGCGAAGGTTGGTGATACAATCCGAGGTGTCATCCAGGTTGTATTTGTCCTTGCTGCCGGGCGGCGGCGGTTTGTTCCAACTGGACGTGGTGATGCCGCTACGGCCGGCATACTCGATCCGGTTGTTTTCGACCAGGACGTCGTCCCACAGCGTGCCGTTTTTGGCGGCCAGGCGGATGCCGCCCAGGTTCTTGTCGCCAGACTCGGCGGAGCAATTACTGTCGTCGCTGGTAATGTGGTGCACGTAGCAATTCCGGATGTAGATGTGGCTGTGTTTCTCGCCGCTGTTGTCCTGAACCAGAATGCCGTGGCTTTTTGTTTTCGTACCAAAGGCGTTGGTGATTTCCAGATTACCGACTTCGATCTGCCCGGTATCGTCAATCTGCAGCACCCCTTGGTAGTCGCTGAGCCCATTGCCATCCAGAATCGGCATCGCCCCTTCGCCGAAGGCGTCCACGATCACCGGTCGGCCCGGTAGTCCCTTTCCCTTGATCCGGAGTTGGCCCAGAAACCGTTTCCCGCGCTCCAGCAACACGCGGTCTCCCGGGCCGTAGACTCTGCTGGAAGCCTGAAGGAATTGTTCCTGGGTGGAGATGCGGTAGTCCTCAGCGTGAACGGCGTCGGCGAGCGACAAGAGGATGCCCAGCGCCAGAGACGCCGATAAGCCGGCGGATCGTGTTACCCAATGGTCCATAATCATTTCCCTTCGCCTTCGTTCATCGTGGCTTGTCTGGATCGGCGTGCTGCAGGATGTGATCAATGTCAGCCCCGACGTTGGGGCAGGGAGAATCCGCCTTGAGCTTGAATCCGCCGAGGTTGGCCAGGCCGATGGGCGATGTTGCGCCGCACGGATTGACGAAGCCCGGGTCCTTCGCCTCCGTTCCGGTCCCGGACGGGTTGTTGCCCTTGGGGGTATAGTAGTAGTCGCCCACGCTCGTCACGCTCGACTTGTTCGTAGAGAAACTGCCTTGAGTGGCCACGAGCAGGTTGCTTCGCATCGCCGCCCCCCAAACGCGATACGTTCCTTTCATGCCATCGCCGAGGTAGAAGGTGTTGTTTTCGAAGGCGAGTCCTGATGTACTACTAAAGCTGCCAAAGGGCTTCTCGTTGACGCTCACATTATGGCGGATGACACACTCCCGATTCGGGCCAAAGCTCAAGATGAATCCGCCGGCATTGTCATGACTGTAGTTGTACTGCATGATAGTGCCTTTGGACCACATATCCACGTCGAATCCGCCCGCATCACCATTCGGAAAATGCGCGTAAGCCTCATTGTATTGGAACACGCAATCAATGTTCTTGTTGGCACCCCAGATGGATGCCGAAACATCCGTGGGTTTGCCGTTTCCGGGGTAGCCGCAGTGATGCACCACGTTGTATTCGACAAGCCCCTTGTAGGCCATGCGCATGATGATGCCGTCTCCGGAGGCATAGGAGATCCGGTTCTTCCGAATACGCAGGTTGGTAATGCAATCCGAGGGGTCTTCCAGGTTGTGCCCCCCTTTCCCGGGCTTCTTCCCCGGTGGTGGCACGTTGGGTTTTGACCACCCGCCCGTTGTGATTCCGCTGCGTCCGGCATACTCGATCCGGTTGTTTTCGACCAGGATGTCGTCCCACAACGTTCCGTTTCCGGTAGTGAGATGGATGCCACCCAGGTTCTTGTCGCCAGACCCGGCCGTACAATTGCTGTCGTCGCTGGTGATGTGGTGTACGTAGCAGTCACGGATGTAGATGCGGCTGTGCTTCTCGCCGCTGTTGTCCTGAACCAGAATGCCGTAACTCTTGGTTTTGGTGCCAAAGGCGTTGGTGATTTCCAGGTTGCCGACTTCGATTTGCCCGGAATCGTCTATCTGCAACACCCCTTGGTAGTCGCTGAGCCCATTGCCATCCAGAATCGGCAACGGCCCTTCACCGAAGGCGTCTACGATCACCGGTTTATCGGGCAGTCCCTTCCCCTTGATCCGCAGTTGTCCAAGAAACCGTTTGCCCCGTTCCAGCAAGACGCGGTCTCCCGGACCATAGGTTCTTTCGGAGGCAGCCAGGAACTGATCCTGGGTAGAGATACGATAGTCCTCGGCGTGAACGGCGTCCGCGAGTGACAACAGGATGGTCAGCGCCAAGCAAGCCAACAAGCCGGCGGTTCGTGTTTGGTAGTGATGCATGGTCTTTTCTCCTTTAGGGTTTCAGGCATAGGGCGATCAAGTCATCCACATGCGCGGTTGCGAGACATTCTACTGTATCAGCGGCGCCGTAGTAAATCTTCACTTCTCCGCTCGGCTCCAGAATCATGCCGCCGGGGAAGAGAACATTCCCGCGAAACCCGTTTCGCTCATAGTCGGTTTCCGGCGCCAGTAAGGGTTCGCGCAGCATTCCCACCACCTTCCATGGGCATTCGAGATCGAGGAGCATCAGGCCGATGGTGTAGGTCTTGTGCCAAGCGGCGTGCCAGGCGGGAAGTTCCCGGCTCTTGTCAATGCTCACCGCATGGAAAGCCGTGAGCCAGCCTGCGCGCGTCTTGACCGGCGGCGCGCCGGGTCCGATCTTGGAGTTGGCCCACGGGACCTGCTCGGAGCCGAGGACCAATTGCGTGTTTCCCCAGTAGGCGCAGTCGGGCGAGTCGGAAAACCACAGGTCGAATTGCTCGGGCCCCCCGCGACCATAAATCGGGAACGGACGCTCCAGCCGGAGGAATTTACCGCCCACCTTTCCGGGAAATAGAACCATGTTTCGATTGTCAGGCGCCGAAAGGCTCAACACCTCCCAGCGATCAAAGTCGTCCGTAACCGCAATCCCCCCCCCGGATCCCATGCTTCGTGTCCACGGCGAAACACAGGTAGCACCGATTGTCGATCACGGTGATCCTCGGATCGTAGGCGCGGTGAATTTCATCGGTCTTCCAGGTAATCCACGGTTTCGGTTGGGGCGCCCATTTCACGCCGTCATCGGAAAACGCCACGCCGATGTTCGTCCCTTCGAACTGGGCACTCCCCGGATGGCCGCCATAATCATTCCGGAAAACCATGACATATTTTCCCTGGAACTGGGTAACCCCCGCATTGAAAATGAGCGTCGCGGGATACGGTATCCGCTCAGCGGACAAGACCGGATTCATCGGACTTCGGATCACACAAGCGCTCGCAGACATACGTCCCTCTCTCACTCTTACTCGGTTACACTGACTCCACTCGCTGACTCATTTCAAAGCGCATCCATCACTGGAGGCGGTTTCGATTCGACATTCTGTTTGGGGGTCAAAAAAGTGAGCTTTGCCGATAAAGACAGCAAGCTCGGCGACCTGCCCGATCTGGAATTTAACATGGGCATCCACGCGGCTGATGAAAGGTGTTCCGCCAAGATCGAAATGAACGTAAGATTCCGCTCCCATCGGCTCGATGATCTCAACCTTGGCCCGCATTCGCGGCGCACCCGCCAGTTGCTCTGCAGCGGTCGAGCCGATATCCTCGGGACGCAGGCCCAGAATCACCGGTTTGTCGCGATAGGCGGCCAGCGCTGAACGCTGGGTTTCCAGCACGGGCAGCCGGGAATCCCCGGGCCCCTCAACGACCAGGCTCCCGCCCACGGAACGAATCCGCGCGTCGAAGAAATTCATTTGCGGGGTGCCGATAAAACTGGCAACAAACCGGTTGGCAGGGAAATCGTACATTCGCATCGGATTGTCAATCTGTTGTGCGACGCCATCCTTCATGACCACGATGCGTTCACCCATCGTCATGGCCTCGATTTGGTCATGCGTCACGTAGATCATGGTTGCGCCGATCTGCTGGTGAAGGCGGCTGATCTCCACACGCATCTGGGCGCGCATTTTGGCGTCGAGATTCGACAGCGGTTCGTCGAAAAGAAAGACTTCGGGTTTACGCACAATGGCCCGGCCGACCGCCACGCGCTGGCGCTGTCCGCCCGAAAGCGCCTTGGGACGGCGATCAAGCAACTCGCCGAGTCCCAAGATTGCCGCCGCTTCCCCGACGCGCGATTCGATCTCCTGTTTGGGAAACTTGCGCAGTTTCAGTCCGAAGGCCATGTTCTCGCGCACGGTCATGTGCGGATAGAGCGCGTAGTTCTGGAAAACCATGGCGATGTCGCGATCCTTCGGCGGAACGTCGTTAACCACGCGCTCGCCGATCTGAATCGTCCCCTCTGTGATTTCCTCCAACCCCGCCACCATGCGGAGCAAGGTTGATTTACCGCATCCAGAGGGGCCGACCAGCACGACGAATTCGCCGTTACGGATTTCCAGATTGAAATCCGCCACGGCCTTGACGCCGCCCGGATAAATCTTGTCGACATGCTTGAGTGTGACTTGCGCCATTTCCAACGTCCTTTCCGCTTATCAGCCCGGCATCCCGCATTCGGGTTCAAGGCGAGGTGCCCGCTCTATTGCCACCAGTCCGACCGGTAGGCCTTTCCCGTCACCTCTTGGTATTTGCGCTGGAGGTCCGGGCGACGCTCCAGATTCAGCCGAATCGTCTCGTTCACTTCCTTGGCCAGCGCGCGCATCGCCTCTTCGGGCATCACCCGATCATTCTCCACCAGGCCGATCCGTTCGTTCAGCCAGCGTATGACCTGACTGGGATCAATGAACGGGCTTGAGTCGAGCGAGCGCGAATCCCGCAGGGCGTCCACGAAGACCTGATGGAAAGCCGGATCGGAAACGACCGCGTTGGTCAGGTCCAGTCCCGACTGCGCCAGCGCGGGATTTGGCGGCATGGAATCACCGTCCTGGACGATCACGCGGCCGTACTCCGGGCTCGCCAGATACTGCAGAAAACGGATGGATTCCTCGCGGTGCGGGCTATTCACGTTAATACCCGCCGCGCGCGAATTGCACCGCCCGGACGAGGGGCGGTCACCCACGCGCGGGAGGCGCGCGGCACCCAGTTTCCCCTTCAGCGCCGGGTAGTTCGGCACCTGGCAGAGATACCACCGCCCGATGAAGATCATGGCGGCGCGCTCCGAACTGAACCAATTCAACCCCCCGCTGCCCCACCCGCCCTGACTCGTCATTCCCGCCGCTTCCGTGGGTGTCGTGATGACGCGGTGCCTGTACATCAGATCCCGGTAGAATTGCATGGCATCAATGGCCTCCGGCGAATCCAAGGCGGACAGGAGCCCCTGGTTCCTGTACAGGGAGCCGCCGTAGCCAACCAGCAGATCGAGGTAAAACCAGTTACTGATAAAGTTCGCCACCGGGATATGCTTCGCCCCGCTCTTGGACGGCGTAGTCAGAATCAGTCGCCCGGCCTCGATGAACTGGTCGTACGTCCAGTTCGCATCCGGGTACGGCACCCCGTGATCGTCGAAAATAGCCCGGTTGTAGATCACCGCGTTGGCCGAGACATTGCAGGGGTAACGATACTGGCGACCGGCGACCACCAGGCCTCCGTGCACGGCTGGATAGGTGTTTTCAATCCCAAAGCCTTTGGCCTTGGCCACATCCGTCAGGTCCAGCAAAATGCCGGAATCGACATACGCCGCCATATCGTCCGCATTGAAGATGTCGATCACGTCCGGCCCCGTTCCCGTCGCGCACTGAACGATCAACTTTTGTCTCGCGCCGGGATCCAGGACGACCTCGACATCGGGATTGAGCGTCTGGAAGAGTGCGGTTTGGACCGACCGGGCGGGATTCAGGTCGGTGCACCAGCGGATCGTGGTGATACCCGGCTTGACCACCCTGTCGCGCGTCAATTGGGCACCCGCATACAACAGCAGAAAGAGCAAGAAGCCGGCTCCGAATACCTTTCTCATCCCTTCACCCCGCCCATTTGCAGCCCCTTGACCAGGAACTTCTGGAAGGTCACGAAAACGATGATCAGCGGGGCAACCGCCATCGTCGCGGCAGCCATGATCATCTCGGTCTGCGTCCCATACGACGAATCCAGCGTCAGCAGCCCGATCGAGATGGGGAACAGGTCCTGGCTGTTCAGCATCACCAGAGGCCATAAGAAAGACTGGTACGACCCGATGAAGGTCAGGATGGCCAAAGCGATCAGCCCCGGCCGCGCCAGGGGCAAAATGATATCCCAAAAGATGTGCCAATGCGACGCGCCGTCGATCTGAGCGGCCTCGTCTAAAGACGGCGGAATCGAGAGCATGAACTGACGCAACAGAAACGTTCCGAAGGTGCTGAAGGCCGCCGGAATAATCAGACCGTGATACGTGTTGACGAACCCCAGCCAGACCATGACCTGAAAATTCGGGATCATCGTCACCACGCCGGGGATC
>VGWG01000088.1 GCA_016873675.1 Lentisphaerota bacterium
GGGCAGATTGAGCGCCTCGGCGACACGGGTAACGGTCATGACTTCCCAGTTGTGTCCCCCTTTTTCAAGGAGTTGCAATCCGCGAAACGACACCGCCGCGCGCTTTGCCAATGCGCGCTGCGAGATATCCCTTCGCTTTCTGACCTCTGACAAGGCGTTCATGGGAAATAGCATATATGACATACTATAATATGTCAACGGTTTTTAGAATCCATGTCAGGAGGCGGAAGACGCCACCCAGGCCGTGTTCCTCGTACTGCTCAACAAAGCCAGCAGGCTGACCCGCAAGGGTGAACTCACCGGATGGCTCTACGGGGTGGCGCGGAATGTTTGCCTGGAGGCGCTGCGAACACGGGCCCGGCGTCAGGAGGAAGCCATGCTGGACGAAAGCGAGGTGCCTGCCGTTGAGGAATGCCGCCCCGATTATGAGGAGGTCATGCCTTTGCTGGACGAGGAACTGGCAGGACTCTCCGGCGTGCTGCGTCAGGCCGTGGTTTTGCGCTATCTGCAAGGCAATAGCCAGGCGGAAGCCGCCCGGCAGGCCGACTGCTCCGAGGTGACGCTCTCTGTCAGGTCAGCCGTGAGTTAAAGCAAGACACGGGAAGCGCCTGGCGCGTGGCGACGGAAACAGGAGGTGGAACGTGAACTCACCCTCCAAGCTTAAGACCGACTGGACCTGGGAGGAATGGCAGGCGAGCCGTTCCAAACGGCGCACCGTGGCCCTGCGGATCGGCCCGGCGGTCGTGAGGCGGCGTGAGAGCTCGGCCGACTCCACGTTGCGCCCGTCCTTCAACAACGAACGCGGGCCTGCATTCGACAAGACAACGTGAACTCCGCCCCCGGGTTTACGCTTCCCATTCGACCGTCTTGCGGGAGGCTTTGCGTGCGGCATGTTCCCGCTTGTCGTCGAGTATCCGCGCCCGTTGCCGCCGTGAGCGCCGGCGCTTCTGCCGGCGGATCTTTTCGGCGGCCTGCCGGCGGGCGGAGCGTTCGCCGGCGGTCCGCTCCAGAATGCGCTCGGCGAGCAGGCGGCGGGCGAGCCAGCGGTTGACCTCGCGCGAGCGGGTGGCCTGGCATTTGACGACCGTCTGCGTCGGCGGGTGGCGCAGCACCACCGCCGACGACGTCTTATTCATTTTCTGCCCGCCCGCGCCCGATCCCAGCACAAAACGCTCATCGAGATCGGCCTCGTCCACGCCCGCCCGCGCGAGCGCCTCCCTGATGCGCGCGAGCGACTCCGTTTTCAGATACGGCGAGTCCATGATCGCCTCACGCCAGTGGCGGCGGCTTGGGCAGTCCGCGCGTGCAGGCGAGGGACTTCGCCAGATCGGCGGCGCCGAACTCGTAATCCTCCAGCTTGCCTTCGAGGTAGGCCTGGTAGCCCGAGAGGTCGAGGATGCCGTGTCCCGAGAGGTTGAAGAGGATCGTCCGTTCGACCCCCTCCTCCCTGGCGCGGATCGCCTCGCGCACCGCGGTGGCGATGGCGTGCGAACTCTCCGGCGCGGGGATCAACCCCTCGCTGCTGGCGAACTGGATGGCGGCGCGGAAGCATTCATTCTGCGGCAGCGCCACCGCCTCGATCATGCCGAGGCGGCGCATGTGCGAGACCATCGGCGCCATGCCGTGGTAGCGCAGGCCGCCAGCGTGGATCGCGGCGGGCTGGTACTCGTGACCCAGCGAATACATCGGCAGCAGGGGGGTCATCATCGCCACATCGCCCGAGTCGTACATGAACTCGCCCTTGGTCAGTTTGGGACAGGCCGTGGGCTCGGCGGCGATCACCCGCAGATTGGGCCGCGAGCCGTCAATCTTGTCGGCGAGGAACGGGAAGGCGATGCCGGCCAGATTCGACCCGCCGCCCGCGCAGCCGATGATGATGTCGGGGTACAGGCCGATCTTGCGGAACTGCGCGCGCGCCTCGAGCCCGATGACCGTCTGATGCAGCAACACATGGTTGAGGACCGAACCGAGGGTGTACTTGGTATCCTTCGACGTGACGGCGTCTTCGATCGCCTCGGAGATGGCGATGCCGAGGGATCCCGGCGTGTCGGGCCACTTCGCCAGCACGTCGCGGCCGGCCTGGGTGAGCGTGGACGGCGACGAGACGCACTCGCCCCCCCACGTCTGCATCATGAGCTTGCGGAACGGTTTTTGATCGAAGCTCACCCGCACCATGTAGACCCGCAACGGAAGCCCCATCACCTGACAGGCCTGGGAGAGGGCTGAACCCCACTGCCCGGCGCCGGTCTCGGTGGTGAGCCGTTTCGTGCCGAACACCTTGTTGTAGTAGGCCTGCGCCACGGCGGTGTTGGACTTGTGCGAACCGGCCGGCGAGCCCGACTCGTCTTTGAAGTAGATCTTCGCCGGCGTCTGCAGCAGCCGCTCCAAGTTCCGGGCGCGGCGCAGGACGGTCGGACGCCAGAGGTAGAGCTGCTCGCGCACCGGCTCGGGGATCGGAATCCACCGTTCGGTCGAGACCTCCTGCTCCACCAGGTTCTCGGGGAAGATGGCGGTCAACGCCTCGGGCCTGACCACATGGCCGTCTTTGTCGATCGGCGGCAGCATCGGCTTGGGAAAATCGGCCGCCAGATTATACCACGCCTTCGGCATCTCGTCCTGCGAAAGCCCAATCCGAATCACATCGCTCATGGTGCTCCTCCTCTGTCCCGCACGGAATCATCCGTACACGCCCGCCAGTGTATCGCAATGGGTGACGATTCTTCAAGTAGAAACACGACCTTCCAGATGCATCGTCTGCGCGCTGGAACCCACCAGAATCCGGAACGATCCGGATTTAACCACCCAGTCCTGCTTGGCGACGTCGAAGAACGCGAACGCGCGCCGGTCGAGCGTAACGGTGGTCTCCTGCTCCTGTCCGGGCTCCAGCACCAGCCGCGCGTCCTGCACAATGCCGTCATTCATGAGTAAACGCCTCGCCCACGACCAATCCTTCATCGCGTTCGATGACTTCGACCCACATCGGACGTTCGTTGGGGGTGTTGTTGGGCCGGTGCAGGGTCATCCACAATCGGCCATTGAAATCCCGGAACAGCATGCCATGGCCGCCGTCCTTCACAAAAATCGCCTTCTCAGACTGCCTCCATGGCCCCAGAATACTGCCGTCACTGACCGCATACCCCATGGTATAGACACCCTTCGCCCCCATCGTAGACCAGAGCATCAGCAGCTTGCCACCCGCCAGCCGGTGGAGGAATGGACCGTCGGTGACCTGGTTCGTCTTCCGCCCTCTTGACTCGAACGGGCTCGACCAGGCTGCCTCGGCCGCACGGAACAGCAACACCGGCTTGCTGATCGCGCATCGCAGATCGGCGCTCAGCGGTATCGCGCACATCTCGCCATTCCCAACTTGCACCCATTCGTGGCAGAAGATCATCCAGGGCTTGCCGTCGGCATCCACGTGGAAGGTTCCGTCCAAGCATTCCCAGTCGCGCGGCGTGACCGGGCCGTCGCTGTGCGGCTGGTAGGGCCCTTCCGGCTGATCAGCGACGAGGATTTGCGTGCCACGCTGGCGTTCGTCACGGGCGAAGGAGGCGAACACGTAGTAGCGCCCCTGCCACGCATGGCATTCGGGCGCCCAGAACTGCGTGTTCGCCCAGAAATCTGCTGGCGGCCGGAACGCGGGAATCGGGCCGCTCCAGTTGTGGAGATCACGACTCTCGTAACAATCGAACCCCGTGCCCGGCCCCGACCAGAGGTTTTTGTCCGTGGTGCCGAACAACAGATACCGCCCCTCCTTGGGCACGGGTAACACAAACGGATCGCGCATCTGGATGTCAGTGAGTTTCATGGTTTACACCTTCTTTCAGTGGAGGGTCAACAGATTCTCCTGTTTTCGCTCAGACTCGGCAACCGCCAGCCGGAGCGTTTTCGTGGTTCGCGGGTATCCGCCTTCAAACGTCAGAGTCCAGCGGCCGGTTTCGTCATTGCCGCCGAGCGGGAGCATAAAATCGTCGGACGCCTGGAAGCCGACCGGCCGGCTGTAACGACTCGCGCGCCCCGAGGGCGTGGTTACGACGACCGTGACGACAAACGGGGCCTCCAATCGCTCCCCGCCCGCGTCCAGCATCTCCAGATGAAAGCGGGACTCCGAACCGAGTTCGGCGCGTGCGGGACCGGTCACCCGCAATTCTGCGGACGGAGAGGGCAGGGCGCAAATCACCCGGCCCCACGAGGGTTCGAGTACCAGCGACAGCGGCGTATCCGAAGGCCCCAGGAGCGCGCCGGTGGACAGGTCGAACAACCATCGGCCTTTTGTGCTGAACGTGACCGTTACCGCCACGGGATCGTCCCGCACCAGGGCGTCTTGGACGTAGTTGGCCTGCGGCGAGCGGTAGTTAAACGGCAGCCCCCAGTACCGGTCCGCCGCATTGTTGACCAGCACATGGAAGGTCGCCTCCCCGCTGGGAAACTCGCGTAGCGAGACCTGCGGCGACGACACGCGGGTCCGGTCAGGGACCTGGTCCCCGGCCAGAGCGACCATCGTCTCGACCGACATCTTCACGGCGCCCGTGATGGCGATGCGCGAGTCCAGATCCAGATAGACGTGCCCGCCCCCGGCGGCGTAGGCTTCAATAGCCGCATGCACGTTCTCGGGCAGCGTCCGCACGTCGCACAGCGACAGGCTGGTCAGCGCGCGCAGGTTCTCCGGTTGGAGCAGTTCCTCCTCGCACAGCGCCTTCATCGGCACGTGCTGGGCCAGCGCCTCCCGCAGGAACGCCATGATCTTGCGGAGGTGCTCAATGCCGCCCCCTTGGCGCGGAGCGTCATAGCTCTCGGTGCTGAACGAGTACAAGACCGCGCTCGTTGCTTCCGGGCTTTTCCAGAAGGGGATCACCGGCAGGATCCAGTCCTTGTGCCGCCCGCAGGCCGCCAGCGCGTCCAGCGCCGCCTGCACGCGGTTCGTTTCACCCGCGCTCCGCGCCTTGAGCAGATCGTACCAGGAAAAAAATGAAATGAACGTGTACCCGCCGGCAATCTGGTTCCAGTAGTTCTGCCGCACCTGGAGCGGCGAGGCCACGGTATTGGCCATCGCCAGAAGCCCCAGCATCCAGACCTCCTTGTCGCGGTGGCCCATCCGGGCCAGTTCAAAGTGCGCGATCAGGTCTTTGCGCTGCATCCGCAGGTTGGGGTAGCTGTAGCTGGACAGCGCGGTGACGGGCTGAGACAGCGGCGGATAAATGCCGACATCGACGCGGGTGAACGGCTGCTCGGACCATCCGTGGATGAGCCCCATTTTCACGGTGGGGTCCACCGCGTTCTTCGCGTGCTCCATGGCCTCAATGAAGCCGCCGAAGATCTCGCCGCACCGGTAGCGCATCCAGCGCAGCCAGAGATCATCGGTGGGCACAAGTCCCCCCGCCGGGTTGGCGGGAGCAATCGGCGGGTCGCTGCCCGTGAGCGCCTTGAATTGTTCGCAGCAATAGCCGCAATAGCAGGCCATGTGGTTCGTGCCGCCTGTGGAAGCCAGCGGCAGCGTGAAATCGTCGCCATAGTAGAGCCGCCCGCTGAAGGCGAGATGATTCGTGTAGGTGCGGACCCACTCGGAAAGCACGCGGGCCGACTCCCGGCGGACCGTCGGATGGTTGAGACAGGCACCCTTGCGCGTGCCGTCGGAGAGCAGGATCTGTGTCGCGTCGCCGCCCCCTTGAGAAGCGTTCACGGCCGGCATGAACTGCATGCCCAGGCGGGCCGCCCGGTCGAAGATCGGACCCCGCCCTCCCAGCACGCCCATATGATTCAGGCACAACAGATTCAACCCGGTCAACCGGATTTCCCGCAGCAACGACTCCAATTCCCCTGACGTCTTCGGAAAGTCGACGGCATACAGGCCAAACGGGAAATCCGCCGGCTTGCCCTGAGGCATGCGGAAAAAGCCGATGGCCTGTTGCTGACGCCGCTCACCGATCTCCAGCGTCACCTCGCCCGTGTATTCGCCTTCGGCCAAGTCGGCCGCATCAATGCGTATCTCGCATCGCCGCACCAGGCGTGGCGTCTTGTTTTTCGCGGCTGGCACCAGCGTCGGCTCGGGGATCGGTGCCTCACGCGCACACAGGATCGGAACGGCCTCCAGCCCCGCTTCGCGGCGCTCGAGCCGCAACGAGACCTTCATCATCACGTTGCTGACACCCCCGTCGAGTTCCGCAGTCAGCACGTACGGCTTGGACGCGTTCACCAGATCTGATGCGGGCGGGATGAGTCGTGCGGCATCGTATGCAAACGCCGACACCGATAGCAGCAGGCCGACGACGGCCCCTGCGGCAAGCGACTTTCTCGGACCGTCAGAATGAAACGGCGTGTTCTTCATAAGGATTCGATCCTGTCCATCAGCGTGGATGCGCGCCACACTCCATGACGATGCGAAAGCCGACCGTGCTGACGCGCGTGTCGGGGTGGCCGTAAGCACGGCTCGATGAGCGCGCGAATTCCGGGTTCCGGGCCCAGAGGTTGTGGCACGAGCCGCCGCGCATGACGCGGAACAAGCCGCTCTCCGGACCGCTGGGATCGTCGGTCGGCGTCCAGGCATAGGTGTCCGCCGCATAGCGGTCCAGACACCACTCGCTGACGTTGCCGTGCATGTCGTAAAGCCCCCAGGCATTCGGTTGCTTCCCCCCCACGTCATGTGGCGTCGAGGCCTTTGCTTGGGGGGCGTACCAGGCGTAGTCGCCCATGTTCGCAACCTGCTCCAACCCGCCGAACGACCACGGGGTCGTCGTGCCGGCCCGGCAGGCATATTCCCACTCGGCCTCGGTTGGGAGCCTGACGTTCCGGCCGGTTTTTTCGCTGAGCGTGCGGCAGAAGGTCATCGCATCGTTCCAAGACACCTTGCCCACGGGCCGGTTGGTTCCGGCCTGTGACGGATTCGTGCCCGTCACGGCCGCATAGTGCGCTTCGGTCACCTCGTAGATGCCCAGATAGAAGGGCTGGGTGATCCGCACGCGGTGCTGCGGGGCTTCGCTCCGGTGGTGGCCCCAGCTATTCGTTGCGCTGCCCATCAGAAATTCACCCGGCCGGATGAGGGTCAGCTTCAGTTGCACCCCGTCAGCGATGTCCAGCGCCAGATCATCCGCCAACCCGTCGGCCGATAGGAATGGCGATCCGCCCGCGTCCCGGACGAAGTCAGCCGGTTGCTTGCGGTGGACGGCGGCGGCCTCTTCGAGAAAGGCGTCGAACGTCCAGGTCCAATAGAGAAAGGCCCGGCGCGCATCGGTGTCGTCCGCCTGATTGATCGCCGCCAGCGCCTGATCGCGCAGGTCCTTCATCCGGGCCACCACGTCCGGGGGCCAAATCTCGCGGTACAGGTCGTCGGGCAGACGCCACTCTTGTGCGAGGGTCCCGGTTCCGTACGATTGCCCGGGGAGATGTTCCCGATGCCGGTCCTCCGCCGTCAGGGCGCGCGACAGGGGCGTTCGCTCCCAGCGGTCACAGTGGAGGCGCAGCAGCGCGCGCGCGGCTTCGGCACCCGGTCCGAAGAGCCGACGACACAGCTCATCGAGCGTCGCATCCACATCCAGGTCGGGGTTCCACAGGACGCGATGCCAGACGTAGTAGGTGGGCGCGCTGGAGATCCAGATTTTTGGGCAGAAGATCGTCAGGACCGACCCGAGGACGGTGTTGGTATTCCGCTGGTAGAAGTCTTGAACGAGATGCGGATATTCGACGGGGGCGTAGGCCCAGTCGCTGGGGCTCGAGATCGACCCCTCCGTCACGACCGGGACGCCCCACGCGCGGATCCGATCCTCAAACCCGCGACCGACGGAGGGGTGCATTTCCACCCCCAGCGACCATTTGTTATCGGGCCACACCGCGTACACGCGGAAATTGTCGGGGAACGTCACGCCCTCCGGCGGGGGCATCGTTCCGCTCCGGAAGACCACCTTCTTGTCGGGCCAACGCGCCTTGACGGCTTCGCACACGCGCTGCAGAAAAAACCCGAAGACCCGGATGTGGACACGTTCCTCGATCATCTCGAAGGCCCGTTGTTCGCCGTATGTCTCGATGAGCGCTTTCCGCAGGGCCTGGTCGTCACGGAACGTGGCCGCCGTTCGGGCGCAGAGCGGGCAGTGACAAACCATGCCGGGACTTCTGGGGAAGTAGACCGTGCAACTGCCCTCGGTGACGATGTTGTGAGTCGCGGCACGCACGGGTCCGTCGGCGTTCCAGTGTTTCTCCAGTTGGGCGAGATAGGCGTCGAGCGTCTCGGGCGCGCTGAAGCAGACCCATTTTTTGTCTCGTGTTCCGTCTTCGTTCAGGGCACCGAGGCCGCCCCACATCCCCGCGTGCCCTTGGATCAGACCAGGCTGGAAATCGAGGCTGCTGCCGTGGCGGGTCAACGGCAGGTCGGGGGTGTACCCGATGGCAGGGTCCATCGGCCCCGTTTCGTCTGCAAGCAGGCCCGGCACGAGGGGCAGCGGCATCAAATCCCCATTGTTGTGCCCCTCCGTGTGGACCGGATACAGGTACGGCTGATCGACGAAGTGAAACCGCTGGCGGAAAACCGGCTGGTCGCGGTAGTGTGCGGGGGGAATGGCAAGCGAGGCGGCCTTGGGAATTGAGCGGCCGCCATATTCCGGTCGCCAATACCAGCGCACGCCGACAAACCGCTCCAGGAAGTCCGACACGGCCCAACTGGCGCCCGCCTGCGTGCGTGCGGCGAGAAATACGCGGTGCGGGGCAGTCTGGACAATGAAACCCTCGGGAGGCAGCCCCTGGACGGCCACGCCGGCCTGGCGCGACTCCTCGCAATCGCCAATGATAATCGCTGGCTGGTCGGCGGGCGGTGGCTCCGCAACGTGCTCGAGCTGCGCACCGGTCTGGATGCGGATAACAGTGTCCAACTCTTGGATCAGCCGCGCGAGCGCAGGCGGTGTGCCAGCATTCTTCCGGCGGTAGAACTCGGGATCAACCGCTTCTCGCATGCTCGGATCGGCGACATAAACAACCGCCCGCGCCTGTCCGTCGCGCACGATCTCCACCGGCGCGTGCTGCGGCGTCTCCAGATGTGTCACCGGCGTCAGGTCGCGCGGCGGGATACCGGGTGTTACGGACCCCGTGTTCGTCGCCAGGCACCCACCGCCAACCAGCGCGCCAACCGCCGTTACGGCCACCCCAAGCGTTTTGTTCATCCACCATTTCGCGGGTTTCATTAGCGCGGTATCTCCACCAGCTCGATGTCGTCAAACCAGGCGATGCCAGCCCCCTCGACCGTCAGGCCCGGCACGGCAAACGCCTCCCCTTCCGCCGGCTCAAATTCGATTTCCAGCCGCGTCCAATCGGTATCGCCAGTCAGGGCCTTCGACTCCCGCGCATCGGGTGAATCGAGCTTCTTCTGTAGGCGCAGGCGCGCGCCCGGTTCGGTCACGCCGCGCGTGCGCGCCCAGACGCTCAGACGATAGCGCGCGCCGGCCGTCACGTGCAACAACGGGCCGCCATGAACGGGCCGCGCGCTCTCGCCGCCGTGAAGCCGGAGCGAATGCGTCCCCGAGTGACCGATCGTGCTGTCGTGCTTGGCGCTGTGTCCCCAGATGCAGCCGTTATAAAGCGTGCCGGAGGGAACCAGCGTTTCGAAGTCGTTGACGACCCCCTGACGGAAACCCATCGGGCCCTCGCGCTTGGAGTCCGGCGGCATCGTGCGCGCGGCGTCCTCCAGTTCCTTGGCCACCGGGAGCGGGAGACTCAGAAATCGGTAGGCCGCCGTCACGTGGTAGCGGCCATCGTCGCCCGTCTTCGTCGGCGGCAGGGCTTTGACATGCTGGTCGTACCACACGCTGCATGTGACGAACGTCGTGGCCGGGGCGGAGCGAATGATTTCCAGAAAGGGGTTTATGTCGGGCTCGGCCACGAATCCGACGAAACCGCCGTCCTCCGGGATGTCGGTCCATTCGCGTCCGAACGTCTGCATCATCGAACGCGGGTTTTGGTACATGGCACACAGGGCGCCATCCTGTCGCGTCCACAGACACTTCTGATAGCGCTTGCGCGCGTCGCGGGAATCCCCCACGCCGTTGGGCAGCAGGTTTGAATATTCGAAGAGCCGGGGCGTGTCCGTCCGCATGTCGAACGTGCAGTCCCAGATGTAGCCCAGCATCGGGTCGAAACGGAGGGTGAATCGGTGAATCAGGTCGCTGGTGTCGCTCAACGTTTCACGATAGCACAGGCGGAGGGTTTCGCCCCCGGTCTCCATCCCTGTCATCTCGCCCTTGCCCGACCAGGTCCCCTGAGGCACGATCGAGATGCGCGGACCCTGTAGCGTTTCCCACCCGTGGAAGGCTGGCATCGCGTACTCAACGCGCACGCCGCCTGCTGGCGGGAAGAACCGGAACATCTCGATCTCGCCGAAGAACTGGTTGATCAATCCCACCTTCTGCTCACCATCCAGAATCCAGAAGAACGTTTTCCGGTATTTCGGCTCTGTGACGGGGATGATCGAGAAATTCGGCCGGTGCGCGATGCGTGGAAGACTGGCGTAGCATCGGGTGTTTTCGACAAGGGCCTGCAGCCGCCCGCCCGGCAGCGGTTCGGCGGCGGCGGAGTCATCCCAGATCCGTTCGGGCCCCACCGCCCGGCAACCGATTGCGGCCAGCGCCAGAATAACCAGCGCCAGAGAAATGCGAGAGTTTTTCATTTGTTCCTCCTGAACTCCATCCCTTGATCCCGCTCTTCCGTCGCGGGTCTTT
>VGWG01000089.1 GCA_016873675.1 Lentisphaerota bacterium
CCCCGGATCGTCTCCCGGACAGAGTTCGAGCATGCCCTCGTGTTCGGCCACGGACTCCTCCAGCCGTCCAGCCGCCTTCAGGCAAGTGGCCAGACGAGACCGCGCCCGCATGTAGGGCCGCGTCTCAAAAAGCCCCCAGAAGATGCCCTTGCCCTCACGAAACACCTTCTTGCCGAGGTTCTTCTCACCCAAGGCCACGAGACGGCGGAGAAACACGACCTCATCCTTGCCGTCAAGCGGCTCGTAGCGCATCAGCCCCAGCCAGGCGTCCACGTTGGTCGGGTCGAGTTCGACGGCTTGGGTCAGTAGATCGAACGCCTCGTCGCTGTCCGCCGCCTCCCAGGCGTCGTAGACCAAATCTTGCGCGTCGCGGACCCCGCGTTTCGCCGACCCGCCCGCCAGACGTTCCATCCGCTGCGAAAGCGATTCGGCTTCACGCGACTGTTTATTGCTCTTCGTGTTCATATTCCCTCCATCTTCACTACGCTCCGCTCATCGACCAACGACGCAAAAGCCGTGTTCTTTAGTGCGGCGTCCTCGTTGCCGCCCTCTTTGGCCAGATACTCCGTGATCGCGGCTTCAAACACGCCTCGTGCGGCGATAAAGCCCTTGTTTCCGATCATAGATACGGACTCGATCACCTCCTTTGAAACGCAAGGCTTTCTCTCCTGGCCCTTCAATTTGGCCACGACGTCCAGAACCTGCGCCTTATTTTGCAGGAAAATAATGCGAGCCAAATAGTACGCGCCTTTTTTCAGCGGACCACGATCCTGCTTGGGCACTTTGGCAATATTCACGCGGCACGCCTCCTCGATGCATCGCGCCGCCAAGATATCCAATGCGCGCACATTGGCGGCGGCACCGGGTTCAAACCCTTCTGGGAGCGGGCTCGCCGGCGATTCTGCATCGGGTTCCCGAAGGTTGAAAACACGATAATAGTCCTCGCCTTGGCGGAAGAACTCCCGGCGACTGAGCGAGTTGCGCAGCTTGGAACACTTCCCCTCAATGACCCCAAGGTATGCCATCGCCGCTTGTTCCTTGGAAAAGATAACTTGATAACCATGACCGGGCGGCGTCTCACCCTCTTTGCGCTCGTAGCCGATGCCGTATTCCTGATAGACCTGCTGGATGGCGCACTGCGTCGCGTCGTTTGAGACCAAGTCCTCCGGACGGATCGCATTCTGCGAGTTCGTCGCGATGATCAGCGCATCGTGAAACGGCTTGTTCGCCGGATCGATCTGGTAAATACGCACCATGACGTTCGAATTGCCTTGGAAACGGTCCTTCAGGTCGGGCGAGTATTTGGCATGATAGAGCGCGTTGACCGTCTGGCAGCCGTTGATGATCTGCATCCCCGTTAGCCGCACGCGCACCTTGCCCTTGCTTGCGGGGAGATCCACGCGAACGTCTTCGGCTGTCATGCTCACGCCGTTGTTCATGTAGCCGAACCAGACACTCTCGTTGCTGGTGACCGTCTGGATGATCCCTTTATTCACATCCTTGCCTGTGCCAAGAAAGAGCCGCACGTTCTTCTCAAAAAGCTCATTATTGCTGTAACGGTCTACCAGACGGATCAACTGGTTCACGTTGACGAAGCCCACCATAACTTTCAGCGGCATACCGTTGGGATTGGCACCGATGTTATGAAGCAGGAATGACTCATTGCCCCATTCGTGGTTCACCTCCAGCGTCTCCTCTTGGATCGGGACGCGGCCGAGTGCGCAAAGGCTGTAGATGTCGGTACCGCCATAGGTCTCGAACGTAAACCCATAGGCCTGTCGGTCGTGTGCGAAAATGTCGCGGATTTCCTGAATCTTGGAGGCGTCGGTGGGTGAAACGTTCTGCCCGTTGACGACGTAGTAACACTGGATTCGCGGCCGGGCGCGCTTGTTTGCGGACAGGGCGGCGTCGAAAGCCTCGCGAACCTCCTTGAAGGCCTCCAGCGTCTTGTCGTCCTGAAGATCGCCGTGCAGGAAGACCGCATTCATGCGGGTGACAAAATGATGGAGTTCCTTGGTCGAAATCCCACCGCTGTAGTCCTCCTTCCACTTGAACTGAAAGAGTTTGAGTTGGACCTCATCGCCCTGATCCAGAATCAGGTAGGCGTCCAACAACTCTTCAGCCTTGCCGGTTCGCTTACGATCCACGTGCAGAAGGCCTTCGAGCAGTTCATCGTCATAGAGGTACGTGATCTTCTGGACCGCCACATACTCGAAAAGCTGTTTGCAGTCGGTGCGCGTGATCCCTGCGGACGGGTTCCGATCTGCGAAGTGGCCCATCTTTTCCTTCAAGAAGGCGATTTGCTCGGCGCTGAGCCGTTGTTCGTTGGCTGTCTTGTTGGTTCTCGGCATGATGGTCTCCTTAGTTACTTAACGCAGATCGATCTTCGCGCGACGCATGGCCCAGAGATCATGCGCCAACCTCCGATAACTGGGGCATTTGATCCCACGTGCGGTGCTCCAATAACCGCCCAGTAACTGATCCTTGATCATGGACCATGACTGCTTGCGGATAAAGAAAGCTCGGTTGCTGCTCATGGTTTCGTGCTCGCCCCCTCCACGATTTCGATCTCCTCCGGCGTCAGGCCGTAGAGGGCGTAAACCTTCTGGTCGATCTCCCGCTCCAATGTGGTCGTGTCGGCGTTCGGGTCTTGCTGCTTGGCGTCAGATATCCTTCTTGCGAGTTTGGCAATCGCAACTTGTTGGCTATCGCTAGCTGGAAATATGGGGAGTTTCTTCAGGTCTGAAACAAGTGCGGCGGACAACCAAGGCCCATACTTCACCCAGCGGTCTCCAGTGACCCGGACACAGTAACGGCGCAAATCTCTACCCGTGATCTCCGGTTTCCACTGACTTCCACACTTTGATCTAGAGTGGTAAGGCCTCTCTCGAACCGTGTCTTCTGTGTGTGGGCCCCCATCAGGAGCTTCGCCAGCACCAACTTCATACGGGTTATAGCCCGAACAGGGCCTGGCGAAATCCTTTAGCGGTTTTGAGACACGGCGTACTTTCTCCAAGATCGAGTTATCCTCAACCCCGCTGAAAATGCTGATGTAGTGGCCAGCATCAACAAACTGGTTCTGCGGAATATCTCTGTGCTTCTTAGGCATATTTGGAAACTCTGCAAGCAGATCATAGATCTTAACGCTTGTGATCGATGCCGTGCTGTTGGTAATTAGTGAGATCAACGTGTTCACTCTAGCACTATCGAACGCTTGTTCCGAGAGCCAACAAATCGCGGAAAGGGAATACCTCTCCAGAATATATCGTCGTAAAGACTTAGCAGACGGGATCGTTAACCATGTCACAGGAGCGATAAAAGCAAGCACACCTGCCTTTCCAAGAAGTCGGAGTGCGGCCTCATAGAACAAAAAGTAGTGTTCATAACTGCCTTGTGAGGATGCATAGTGCTGCTTGAAATATGCTTTTGCTTCATCACCGTGGATCTTGTGGAACCCGTAAGGGGGATTACTACTTACTACATCATAACCATCCGTAACGCCAAACATCCACTCCTGATCAAAGAAGTCCGCCGAAGTGTTTTGGTCGTAGGGGTTCCATGAGGCGAGTCTGCGGGCGGTGGTCGTGTCCCAGCCGTCGCCTTTGAGCAGTTCGGCGATCTCGGCGCGGAGTCGGGTGTCATCGTCACGGCATTTGGCCTTCTGCCTCGGCGTGCGGGCGAGGAAATGGCGTTCGCGCACGCGGCGCAATTCGGCTTCCTTTTTGTCAATGTCAAGGTTACGGAGCAGTTGCTGGCCGGGTCGGTTCACGCCAATGAGCGTGTTGGCGGCGACGAACTTGGTTTCCAAGTTCGGCAACGGACGGACGCCGCGATTGGGCTGTGCGTCGTCAATCTTCTGATCCACGATGAGCGAGATGAAGAACCGCATCTTGGCGATCTGGACGGCGATGGGCTGGATGTCCACGCCGTAGATGCAGTTCTCGATCAGGTAGAGTTTGCGGCCGTAATCCAGTTCGTTGTTCTCAAAGGCTTCGTTGATGCCGGCGATATGCTGTTCCAATTCACGCACGGCGCGTTCGCGGGCCGTGGCGTCCTCGATCTTCTCGGCGGTCGCCATCGTGTCGCGGACACGGGCAATCTGGCGCTCCTTCCATTTCTCGTTGCGCGGGTCGAGTATGCCTAGAATGAAAACGAGTTTGTGCAAGATGCCCATCGGAAACGCGCCCGAACCAACGGCCGGGTCGATGGATTTCAGGCCGTCAATGGCGGCGATGAGGGCGTCCACTTCCGACGGCGTGAATTGGTGGGGTTCGTCATTGTAGGCGAAAAGATGGCGGAGTTTGTGTTCGAGGGTGGCACAGACATTCCTGTCTGTGCTGTTCGACTGTGATGTACAGGCAGGAATGCCTGTACCACCTTGCCCAACAGACAAGAATGTCTGTTCCACCTTGGTTTTCAGGCAGGCGATGAGCGCCTCGTCCACCATGTAGTTGACAATTTCGCGGGGCGTGTAGAACGAGCCGGTCTGTTTGCGGGCGGTCGCGCCGGTCTCCGGGTTGTAGGCCGCGAGGAGGTTTTCAAACACCTTGCCGGACAATTCCGGGTCGAGCGCGACTTCCTGCTCGATCGGCGTGTTTTCCTCGATCGTGAAGTGGTAGCGGTTGAAAATGTGAATGAGGCCGCGCACCGGCACGCGCCCGAATTTCTTGTCATTGTAATCCGCGCTCAAATCCACTTCGCGCTCCGGTCCGAAGAAGAGGAAGTCCGGCACGATGGGTTGGCTGTCTTCGCGCCGGGAGAAACCGTCAATGCGAACGTAGCGCGACTTTGCGTTTTCGCATGCCTGCGCCGCGTTCCTGTCTGCCGTGGCGGCACAGGCATGCGGCGCGGCAGGAAAACCGAGGTCCTTGTCGAGACATTCAAACAACCCGCCGTTGAGGAACGGGATCTCCTTGAACAAATCGAGCGTGGATTTCGGTTCGCTGAAACAGTCGCGATGGCGATAGAGGCTGTGCGCCATGAAATTCTGTTCTTCCTTCGTCCATCCGCGCTTGTCCATTTCGGTGTTGAGTGTGGCGAAAAACAGATTTTGCAGGATGGCTCTGTAGAAAACAGATTGCTTGTCGCCGGTCTTTGCCGGCTCGAAGCCAGTGAGAGTCCGAGCGAGTGTGCGCTCGTCGAAAAGCGTGTCGGGGATGAGTCCTTTTTCTTTCACGAACCAGCAAAAAATGAGGCGCGTGATGAGGCGGATCACGCTGATGTGGTCGTGGCCGTCCGCCTCCTTGGGCGCGTCTTTCGGAAACTGAACATTTTTCAGCGCCCAGAAGTACCAGTTGGCGACTTCGCGGAAGAAATCTTTTGTGACCGCTTCGACATCGAAAGCCACGTCGCAGCGTTGCTGAATCGCCAGCGGCGTGATGCCAAGCAATTGGGGATTGATCACGGCCAGGTCCAGAAGTTGAACGCGCTCCGCCGCCGTGCGCAAACCGGCACCCGGCCTGACCGTGATTCTACGAAACAGCCGCCTGTTCTCGGCCTTCTCATCATACTTGACGTTCAGGAAGTGCCAGGCCGACTGGCTCTTGTTCGAGAAGACAAAGAGGGCGTAGGGATGGTCGCGAAGCAGTTGGTTCACAACCGGGCGCTCAAGCCCACGGCTCAAATCGGGTGAAGCCAGGCGGCAGTAAAAAACGTGGAAGGCACCATCCTCTCCGCCACTGGCAAAAAGAATCGGGTCTTCGGCAAGGGCTTGTCTGGCACTGTCCGGCCATTGACGCGGGCTGAGGGGCTTATTTTCCCGCTCGTAGTTCAACTCCTCCCAAAACAGGCTTTTTAACCCCTCCAGACTGCGCAAGTCCCGAAGGAGATTCAGGACTGCCCGTTGTCTCTCGACATCTACCATGTTCATCTCACTTGTCCGCCGCGCCGGTTTCAGTCTTGTCCACCGCCTTGCCTGCCAGCAGCCACGCATCAACCTCGGACGCCTTGAATTTCCATCAGAACGGTTCAAAGGTAGCAACGCGTGTCCAACAAAGCAAGTTGAAAGAACGTACTGTGCCTAGAGACAGACTGGACTTTCCGGACACCTTCATCTTTCGTGAGCAGGACATCGACCGGAGGTATGTCAAAAAAAACGAGAACACGCCTGCTCACGCTATCCACCCCGCCGCCCGGACCGATCATCTGCTAATCAGGTCGGAACACCGGTTCATCCGTCTGGATCGCGGCGCCGAGCCGCGAGAAGACGGGGACAAAGTCGGGGAAAGATTCGGAGAGGATCTCCGCTTGGCGGACGGCAATGCCGGTGTGTGAGACCCATCCTGCAACCGCCAGCGACATGGCAATCCGGTGGTCGCCGTGGGCGTCCACCGAACCGCCGCGGATGCCGCCGCCGCGAATGACGAAGCCATCCGGGCGCTCAGCAATGTCCACGCCGACACCGGCAAGTTCAACACAGAGCCGGCCGATGCGGTCGCTCTCCTTGTGACGCAGCTCGACAGCATCGCTCACCTCGGTCAGTCCCGTCGCGCAGGCGGCGGCAACGGCAAAGACGGGAAATTCGTCAATCATGCGCACCACGAGGTCGCCCGAGACGCGAGTGCCGCTGAGCGCGGCCGCGCGGATGCGGATGTCGGCGACAGGCTCGCCCGAACGCGCGCGCGGATTCGATTCGGTGATGTCGGCGCCCATGGATCGAAGGGCGTCCAGAAGACCGGTGCGGGTGGGATTCACGCCGACGCCAAGCAGGGTGATATCGGATCCCGGAATCACCGTGGCCGCGACGATCAGGAATGCGGCGGTCGAGATGTCGCCCGCCAGATCGGTCCGCAGCGGCCGCAGCGGCGCGGTGGAGGGCGTGAGGGTGACCCCGTGTGCGGCGGGATCGCAGCGGATGTCGACGCCCATGGCGCGGAGCATGCGCTCGGTGTGGTCGCGCGAGGGGCCGGGTTCACCGAGCGTCACCGGACCGTCGGCCGCAAGCGCCGCGAGGAGCAGGCAGGATTTGACCTGGGCGCTGGCGACGGGGAGCGCGTGGTGGCACGCCGTGAGACGAGCATCTGCAGGGCGCCCCCGAAGCACGAGAGGCGCTCCGCCGCCGGGTGCCGTCTCAATCACGACGCCCATGGCACGGAGGGGTTCGGTGACACGGCTCATAGGTCTGCGGCGCAGTCCCTCCGAACCATCCAGGGTGCAGGGGATACCTGCGGCGGCGACGGCGCCGGCAAGCAGGCGGATGGTTGTGGCCGAGTTGCGGCAGGTCACGGCCCCTGCGGGAGGAAGAAGCCCGCGGAGCCCCGAACCGGTTACGGTCAGCGTGCCGCCGTCGAACGTCCAGGGGACGCCGAAGGCCGTGAGGGCGTCGAGCATTGCGCGGGTTACACCCGAGAGGGGAAAGGCACCGATCACGCTCTCGCCCTCGGCGAGGGCGGCGAACAAGGCCGACCGATGGGCGAGCGACTTATCGCCGGGCAGGGTGTATGAGCCGATGAGCGGCTGCGAGCGTGACGTATGGAGGATCATACTGGCCGGAACGGTGAGTGTTATGACGGAGGGCACCCGCTCGTCCGCAGATCAGGGGACCCGTGCGGATGAACGTGGGCGAGCTTAGCACACGCACGGCCCGGATTCAATCTTGAAAAGGCGGTCAGAAGGGATGTTCGGCTTTTTCGGCCTGCCCGGCGGTGTGCAGCATCCAAGCGGCGGCGAGCATGGCGGCGTACCACACGACGATCAAGGCCAGGGACGGCGGAGGGACGATGACCGACGCGCCGGGGATGAGCGTGGTCAGACGCGAAGCCTCCACCATGACGGCGGTGCAGAAGGCGGCCGCGCAATTGAATATCCCGGCGATGGATGGAAAGAGAAAACTCGTGAGGATGGCCAGAGCGCCGGCGACGACGATCAGGCCGGCAGCCGGGACGACGACCAGATTGGCGAGGAGTCCGCCGGGGATGAAGCGTTCGAAAAAATAGGCGATGAGCGGGGCGGACGCGACCCAGGCGGCGACGCCCATGGCAAGGAGGTCGGCGAAGAATCCGAGCGTCGCATGCCGCCACAGCGCCAGCCGCACCGCCCACGCCTGGCGGGCGAAGCGCTGGCGCTGCTGGGTCAGGCGCTCCGACAGGCGCAGCAGCGCGGCCTGTGTGGCCGCCGATTCGACACGCAACAGGGCGCGGAAGAGGCGCGACAGTGGTGGACACAGGAGCACCAGTCCCGCCATCACGGTGTACGAGAGGAGGAAGCCGATACTCAGGAGATCCCGCGGGTCCCAGGCGATCTGGATGATGGCGGCGGCGGCGAGGGCGGCGCTGAGGTCGGGCTTGCGGCGCACGAGGGGCGCGCCGAAGTAGAAGGCGGCCATCAGGCAGGCCCGCATCGCGCTCGAGCTGGCGCCGGTCAACAGCGTATAGCCGAACAGCAGCGGGATTAGCGTCAGGCCCCAGCGCGTCCGCGGAAAGGCCAGGAACGACAGGCCGGCCGCCAGGACGGCCGCGACGAGTCCGATGCCCTGTCCCGAAATCGCGAACACGTGCATCGTCCCCGAGTTGCGGAAGATGGTGTTCATTTCGGGCGGGATGTCGCTGCGCAATCCCAGCAGCATGGCATGGATCAGGGTGGGGACGGTGGGCCAGGATTCGATACCCAGCGAGAGCCTCCGCACGGCCGACGCGCGGGCCCGGTCGGCGAGCGGACGCCAGTCCCAGAAGGCGGGCGGCTCCAGCAGCACGGCGTCGCCCGGACGGGTGTTGACCGGAAGATGGGTTGGCTTCGGGCGTGTGCGGAGCTTGGAAAGGGGTGTGGGAAAGGACCACGTCTCGCCCACCTTCGGAAGAAGATCACGGCCATAGCAGGTGACCCGGACCGGGGTCTGGGTGAGCGGACGAACGCCGCCGGCGTGCTCGATCACCACCCGGCGCAACGAAATGACCCGGCGGGTGGCGCCCGGAGGACGATAGGGGGTGAATGCGTCGCTATCCACCACGCCCCGCACCTGCACCGGTTCGGTCGCGTGGGCGGCCAGCCAGGCCCGCTCGTCCCGCCGCGTCCATTCGGACAGGAATCCGGAGAGAAAGCCCGCGCAACACACCGTGGCCGCCACGGCGATGCCGCCCCGGAGACCGGATCGCCACGCCCCGTAAGCGGCAACGGCCAGCGCGGCGACGGCGCACGCAATCGCCAGGGGCAACGCGAGCGACGCGCCCGCCCGCAGCCCCGCTCCGGTTCCGATGATCAGCAGGCAGGCAATCCCAATGATCGGTTGACGCCTGACGGGGTGCGTGTGCATGGCCGCTAAAAATCGTCGGACAGTTCAATGCGGATCGTCCGGCCCTTCATGGCCGCGATCTCCTTCGCATCCTGGCCCTCGGCCGGCGCCCGGCGGGTTCCGGATTGCGGCATCAGGGGCACATCGAGCGACTGGCCGCACACCGGGCATTCCAGAGGGGTTCCGGCCCTGTCGTGAGAGGCCTCAATTTCCTGTCCGCACGATGGACAACGAAAGGAGATGAACGATTCCTTGCGGTCGAGTTGCATATTCACGGCGAATACCCTGGGTTACGTATGAATAGACCGGGCTATCGGCGGCGGCGGCGTGTATGTATAACCGATACCGAGGCGTTCTGTCGAGTCCGCAATTTTTTGACTTGTCCGCCGGGCCGGTTCCGGTGATGATGTACGCCCGTGATTGAGTTCAAAGACATCAGTTTGCGTTACGGCACCCAGGTTGTGCTGGACGGCGTCAGCTTCCGCATCCACGCGGGCGAGCGTGTCGGCATCGTGGGCCCGAACGGCGCGGGCAAGAGTTCGCTCTTCCAACTGATCCTCGGCGCCCGCCAGCCCGACGGCGGTGTCGTGACGCTGGAGGGCAAGCCCGCCATCGGCTATGTGCGCCAGCATCTGGAACCGGAGGACGACGCCGAGACGCTCCTGGAATACGCGCTGCGGGGTGTGCCGCGGCTGCACGACATGGAGGTGGAACTGCACCGGCTCGCCGCCGCGGTCGACGCCGCCGCGGACGAGCCGGAGCGGGGGCGCCTGTTACGCCGGCTGGGCGACATGCAGTCGCAGTTCGAGCATGCCGGCGGTTACCAGTTGGAGACCCGCGTGAAGGCGGCCCTGGGCGGGCTGGGGTTCGCCGTGCCCGAATTCGACCGGCCCTTCATCACCTTCAGCGGCGGCTGGCGGATGCGCGCCGAGCTGGCGCGCATTCTCGCCTCCGTGCCCGGACTGCTGCTGCTGGACGAGCCGTCGAACTACCTCGATCTGCCCGCCGTCGAGTGGCTGCAGCGGTTTCTCCGCTCCTACGAGGGGACGCTGCTGCTGATCTCGCACGACCGGTATTTGCTCCGTTCGCTGGCCACGGTGACGATCGAGGTCGATGCCGGCACATGCACCCGCTATCCGGGCGACCTCGATTACTATTTGCGCGAACGCGAGGCGCGGTATGTCAATCTGCTCGCCGCCAAGGCGAATCAGGATCGCCGCCGCGAGCAGCTTGAACGGTTCGTCGAGCGTTTCAAGGCCACGAGTTCCAAGGCGTCCCAGGCGCAGAGCCGGGTGAAGCAGTTGGAGAAGATCGAGGAGATCCGCCTGCCCAAGCGGAGCCAGTCCGCCGGTTACCTGCGGATTGCGCCGGCACCCCACTGCGGCGCCGAAGTGGTGCGGCTGGAGGGGGTTTCC
>VGWG01000090.1 GCA_016873675.1 Lentisphaerota bacterium
ATCATCAACGCCTTCAGCTCCTGGTTCTTGAACAACGGCGAATCCAGTGTGGCAGGCGTCCCGCCTGCCTTTCCGCCATCCACGGGCGAGACGCCCGTGCCACTGTTCTTCCACTGGTCGAAGATCCGCCGGATCTTCGGGTCGGCGTTGGCGATGAACCGCGCGAGGTTGTTCGCATAGAGCCGGTTGAAGACCTGCTCGCTGCACTCATGCGGATACTCCATGAGATACGGCAGCGCCATCACCGCGTACCACGCCGGCTGGCTCACCATCTGCACGGTCAGGTTTTCGCTCTTCAGCGTTTTCGACGCGCCGGATTGCAGCAGCCTGGTGAACTCGAATGTCTTGGTCTGCTTGCCTCGGATGGGCAGCGGCAGCGACTCGATCACCAGAATCCGCCGCGACAGCACCGGCAGGTTGCCCTCCTCGCCGTCGCTCAGCCGGTCGGTCGCGCCGACCGCCTTGTAGGTGAGGAAGTCCATGCCATCGGGGATCGTGATGCGCCAGGCGAACGATTTCGACTCCTTCGACGGAATGTCGAAAGAGGTTTCAGGTGTCAGGTTTCGGGTGTCAGCGAGAAGCGCAGCCGTTACATCCTTCAGCGTCCGCGCGTCAGCAAACGTCAGCCGCACGGTGCCGCTTTGGCGGGCGGCGGACTGGTTGCTGACCTTGACGGTGAATTCGATCACGTCGCCCTCGCGCACGAACCGCGGCGGGTTCGGCTCGACCATCAGGTCCTTGGCCGTCACCACCTTGTCCTGCAAATAGCCGCTGCGCAGCTCGCGATCATGAGCCAAGCCCATAAACGTCCACTCCGTCAGCGCCTCCGGCAGGGTGAACGCCATCCGCACCACGCCCTCGGCGTCGCTCACCAGGTGCGGGAAGAAGAAGGCGGTTTCGTTGAGGTTCTTGCGTGCCGTGACTTTGTCCAGCGCGACAGAAGGGGGGGGCGGCGGCTCGCTGCTGGCGGACCCCGATCCCGGAGCGACCACCATCTGCGCAAGCCCCGCAGCATTCATCTCCGCTTCTGCCGGCATCGCGGACGTCATCATGGGTGCTGCATCCGCCATCTCCATCGCCGCGCCGCTGGCTCGGGCCATCTTCGAGAAGGCCATGCCATCTCGGCGATGATTACCCCATCCGCCCCACCAGATCTGCGCCGAGAGGTCGTCGGGATAGCGACGGTAGAGCAGCGTCACCGAACGACTGTCGCTGCCCCAGTTGCCAAGAATGTGCTGGAAGGGCACCGCCGTGTTCTCGAACTGCGGGCTGACACGGCTGGTCTCGCGGCGAAAGACGTTGAACCCCTGCATCCAACTGTGCGGCAGGTATTGATCCAGCGAGGCGTCGTAGAGGGTGGCGACCATCTCGGCGACGGCACGTTCCACTGGTAGGGACGGATCGTCGGGCTGTCCACCCGCAGGTAGGGACGGACCGCCGGGCCGTCCGCTCTCCGCAGCCTTCGGCGCGCCCGGCGGTCGCGCCCTACCATCCGAGCCGGTAATCACGGCGGTCCAGGTCTCCTGCTTGCCGGGTTCGAGCTTGGAGGTGAAGTGCTCCCATTTGACGGTGAGCTTTTTGTTCGACCACGGCACATCCACGACGCGGTTCTCCAGATAGGCGCGGTTTTCGCGGACATAGGTGATCAGCACCGTGAACCCGCCGCGCATCGCTTCGGTGACCGCCTGTTCGATGATCTCCTGCGTCCGCCCCGCGCCCGTCCAGAACGCGCGCAGCGTCGTGCCGCGGTGGCGCAACTCGACGTAGGCCCGGCCCGTGGGATAGCCGGTGCCCCAGAGCGCGGTGAAGGTTGTGCCCGGTTCGACCGACCACGCGGGCGCGGCGAACTGGTGCGCCACCCGCACGGGGTACGTCGCGCTCTTCACATCCATCACCTGCATCGTCTGACGTGCGGTCACGGTCTTGCCGAACCGGTCCTTCGTTTCGAGCATCGCGCGGTAGATGCCCGCCTTGAGCGGCGTCGCGAGCTTCAGCTCGCCGGTCGCGCCGGTCTTGAAAGGCTGCTCGGCGACGACTTCAGCCAGCTCCCAGGAGTCGGGATTGGCGGGGTCGGCCTGGGGCTCCGTGTTCGCGGCGCGTCCAGACCGATAGAACCAATAAGGTCTGTTTTCGGAAAGCGCGGCGCGCTCGATGCGCTCGGGCTGCTTCAACAAATGAATCTTAAGCGTCCCCTCGGCGGCCTGCGGTTCGCCGTCAAACGAAGTCGTGGCCAGCGTCCATTCGACCGGCTTGTCCTGCGTTTGCCACGCATCGGCGCGGATCGTGGCGGCGAGCGCGGTGTAGCCAGCCAGAAGGCTCTGACTGTCGGATCGCGTCTCGCCGGTCGTGTCGGTCACATCGGCAGTGACCGTGAAGGTAAACGTCGGCTCGGTCTTCTCCGACACGGAGAGATCTGGAAGGGCGGTGAAGGTGACGGCGAACGTGCCGTCGCTGCCGGTCAGGGCGGTGCCGTGGGCGATGTTCTGACTGGCGCCGCGCCCCGGCGGCAGGCCGTACCAGCCCCACCAGCACCACGGCGGGAAGCGCACTTCGCGCACCACGCGCCACTGGACCTTGGCGCCGCCGATGGCCGCGCCGGTGTAGGCGGTGGCGGTACCGGGGACGACGACGGCCGCGCCGAGTTTGGCGGCGTCCTTGGGCCGCGCCAGCTCGACCTGAAACTTCGGCCGCTTGTATTCCTCGACGTTGAAGGCGGTCGAACCGGGCGGTCCGCTAATGACCTGCAGCGTCATCTGTCCGGCGACCACGCCGCCCGGCGCGGTAAAGCTGCCGGAAAAGGCGCCGTAGTCATTCGCCCGGTGCTGCTGCCGGGCGATCTCCCTGTAGTTGGGATCGCGGAAGACCACGGTCAGCGTTTGTCCCGCGAGCGTGCGGTAGGTGTTGCCCGCAGGGTCCACCGAATGGCAAATCCCCTTGTACTGGATGGTCTGACCAGGGCGATAGAGCGCGCGGTCGGTAAAGAAGACGGTGCCTGCGGAGGGTGCCTCCGTCTCCGACTGGCCGATGGAGAACATGGCATCGCTGGCGATGGTCTGATCGTCCTTCTGCGCCAGCAGCAACAGCCCCTGATCGCTGCGGGTGGTGAAGCGGAACATGCCGTTGGTGTCGGTCTTCGTCTCCGGGCCGGTGATCAGCTTGCCGTGGTCGTTGCGCGTCCACGTCCGCACGGTTGCGCCTTCGATCGGCGCGCCGGACAGAGCCTTGAGCACGAAGCCGTCCAGCACCCCTTCGGAATGGGCCGGCCGCATGACCAGCGCCAGATCGCTGACCCAGATGGCGGCCAGCGTAATCTGGTTGTTGTCGGCGGCGAATGCCGCGTCGTGGCTGGCGAGAATGAAATAGAACCCCGGTTTGAGGTCCTTGGGAACGGCGATTTTCTCGATGCGTTCGCGGAAATCGGGGGTGGCCGGAAGGGCGGCATCCCACGCGACGGCCGGTTTCCGGGCGATGAGACCGGCGATGAACGCATCCCGCTCCTTCCAATCCAGATTATGCAGCGCGTCGCTGTAGCCCCAACGCTGCTTGGAGACAAACGCCGTGAAGTCCATCGGGACAGCGCGGAAATAGGCGTTCGTCAGGTTCTTGTAGTTGAGTGAGAGGGTCGGCCACGGCGCGTTCCAGACCCGCTCGGCGGTGATGCTGATCTGTTTGGCCTCGATCTGCCGCATCAGGTTGTAACACTCGGCACCGCCCGTGCTGGCGGGATGGGCGTTGGCGCCGCGCGCGGCCAGCGTGTGCGCGGCGGCGGGATCGCCCTCTTCCAGGACGACGGACGCCCAGGCGGCGAGGGCCCGCGCCGAGATCTCGTGGTCGGCCCACTGATCCACGAACCGCTTGATGGCGGCGGTGTATTTCTCGTTCACGTCGGGGCCGACCGCCTGATTCTTTCCGAAGGCGAGGCGCCAGAGATCGGCGTCAATGAAGGCGGTTTTGTCCGTGTCGTTCTGATGGAAGGCGAGCAACTTCTGGTAGAGTCGAATCGCTTTGAACCGGGGTGAAGCCGTATCCGGCATGGCAAGCCACCCGCCCATGAACGCAGGCGCATCCATGAAGATCGAGCTATCCGCAGCGATTTCGAATTCGTCCTCGGCCTTGGCGGCGCCCTGTTCGCCGGCCTGATAGAACGCCAGCGCCTCATGCGCCAGAAAATCAAAGACGGTCGGGCGATAGGTATCGGGGACGGTGCCCTTTTCGAGCAGGTCGTTATAGGCTCCGATCGGGGTGGTCTTGAGCACCTTCTCATTGGCCAGCGCGGCGATGAAGTGTTTGTCGATCTCGGCGAGGATGCGCGGCAGGTCCCAGGTGGTGAAATCGGTGCCGGGCGGCTCGGCGGTCTGGGTGCGCTGCTGGAAGCGCCAGCGGTTTTGCTGGAAATAGTGCCAGTACCAGTTGGCCAGGATCGCCTCCATCACCGGCTTCATCTCGGCCGGGGCCTTGGCGATTTCGGCCTCCAGTCGGACCACCTTCTCCTCCGCCTTGTTTCCTTCGATCTGCCCCTCCAGGGCGATCTTGGTGCAGACAGCTTTGATCGCTTCGGCGTACTTCTTGTTCTGAAGGGCGTCGGCGATGATGGGCTGGAGTTCCTCGATGGCGGATTTGGGAAGGCCCTTGTCGCGGGCCTCGTAGACCTTCTGCCAGGTTGGGGTGGTGGCGGCGGTGGCGATGACCGCCGCAGCGGCGAAGGTGAAAACGGTCGTGAGCGTTTTAATCAGCATAGACACTCTCCTGTGATGTGTGCAGGATGAGACACCCGCCGGGGCGAAAAAGTTCCCGCTTAGTTGCCCTAATCCGCGCGAAACGAATGATCGTTCCAGCGGAGGGGCTAACGTAGCACGTTTGCGAGAAATGTACAATGCCACGTCTGCCGGAACAGGGCCTCACGCGTCGGCGAGGACGGCTTCGATCTCGGCCAGCTCATCCTCGGAGAAGACGGTGTTGCGCAGGGCACCAATATTCTCACGGATCTGGTCGGCGCTGCTGGCGCCGATCAGCACCGAGGTGACCCGCGTGTCGCGCAAGACCCACGCCAGCGCCATCTGCGCGAGCGACTGGCCGCGGTCGGCGGCGATCGGCGCGAGGCGGCGGGCGGTGTCGACGGCGGCGGGAGTCAGACGGGCGGCGGTGAGGAAGGGGCTTCCCTTGCCGGCGCGCGAATCGGCGGGGACGCCGGCGGCGTACTTGTTCGTGAGCACCCCCTGCGCCAGCGGCGAGAAGGCGATCACGCCGAACCCCTCCTCTTCGGCGGTGGCGAGCAGGCCGTCCTCGACCCCGCGCTCGAGCATGCTGTAGCGGGGCTGGTGGATCACGCAGGGGGTGCCCATCTGCCGCAGGATCCGCGCCGCGCGCCGCGCGAGTTCGGGGGGATAGTTGGAGAGGCCGGCGTAGAGCGCCTTGCCCCGGCGGACCGCCGTGTCGAGCGCCCCCATGGACTCCTCCAGCGGCGTGTCGGGATCGGGCCGGTGGTGATAGAAGATGTCCACGTAGTCCAGCCCGAGCCGCTTCAGGCTCTGATCAAGGCTCGCCAGCAGCCCCTTGCGCGAGCCCCACTCGCCGTAAGGGCCGGGCCACATGAAGTAGCCCGCCTTGGTCGCGATCACCAGCTCGTCGCGCCAGGCGCCGAAGGTGTCCCTCAGCAGCGCGCCCAGCCGCGCCTCGGCCGCGCCCGCCGGCGGACCGTAGTTGTTGGCCAGGTCGAAATGGGTCACGCCGAGGTCGAAGGCCGTGGCGAGAATCTCGCGGCACGCGGCCGATGACGCCGCCTGGCCGAAGTTATGCCACAGGCCGAGCGAGACCGCCGGCAGCCGGAGGCCGCTGCGCCCGCACCGGTTGTAGATCATGCCGCGCTCGTAGCGCTTCGGGTCGGGTTCGTAGTCCATATGATGCCTACAGCGGCGAACCGTGTTGAACAGGGCGCGTGCCGTCGCCTGACTCCCACTCGCCGTACGTAGCCTCTTCCTCGCGAACCTGATCCGCGTCCCGGTGGGCCTTGAGGACCAACATATCGCGCTTCTCCCTGACCGAGGCCGTACCGTTCTGCCGCTCGCCCCGTTTGGCCTCATTCAGCGACTGCTGCAGCGCCTCGATCCTGGGGGAATAGTTCCACGCGGTGAAGGTGCTCAGGATCAGGTCGTAGCCGTCCAGACGGGCGACGCCGTTCTGCCGGCGGAGCTGGTCGGCGACCGCAGGTTTCATGGCTTCGAGCTGCGCCTCGATCTCGAAGATCCGCTTCCGCAATTCAAAGTACCGGGCGATCTCGTTCGTACTCATTCGATTCCTCCTGTTGAACCCTGCTATTTGAATGGCCGGTAGTCTAACAAAAGTCACAGAGGCAAGCCATCTGGAATTTGCGGCGGGCAGCAAACAGGAATTGCCAGCAATTCTAATTTTGAAGATGGGACCATCGGCGTCGGGGTCGGTATCGGTATCGGTATCGATAAAACCAACGGAAATTCGACCCCGATTCCGATACCGACCCCGACCCCGATAACTCAATCGCCTCATAATTAGAATTGCTGCAGGAATTGCTGAGGAGCATTGACAAACAGCAGTTTATATGTAAGCCTAAACACATGAGCACCAAGCGGAGGTGAAGAACGGCAAGCGTCCGCTCGAAACGATGGATGGCGATCTGCCTGAAAGCACGGGGGGACGCTTATACCCGACGTTCTTGACACTTATTCCGGTTTCTGCCATGCTCCCCGCCATGATAACCATGCTCTTCGCCATGACATCGCTGCGTCAGACCGGTTCCGGCATGATTTCGGCGCGGGCGGACCGGGGCCAACCGAAAGGCGATTTCTTTTCAATCGGGTAATGACAATGAAACAAAGCAAATGTGCAGATTGTGCATTAGAATGCTCCGTCAATCAAACACTCAAGGTGGCCGGCAAAGTGGTGTGCATCGCCTGCGCAGAAAAGATCCTGTCGGACAAGAATCTCAAGACCAAGCCAATTGTTGAGCACCAAACAGACCCTACGATTTGCGTCAAGTGCGGCAAGGACAATGGACTCATAGACTTTCATGCCGTCGCCGAACTTCCTGTCTGTCCGCAGTGCGAAAGCTTTATTAGAAACCGGCCTTTTCCTCTATGGATCAAAGTTGCCATGACCGTTGTGGGCGGTCTGGTAGTTTTCTCATTTGCATGGAATGTGCGGTTTATCAAGGGATACGTCCAGTTGAAGGCTTCCCACAAGTTCCTTAACACGGGAGATATTGAAAAGGCCGCTACCAGCCTCAACGCCGCTGCGACCTGTATCCCCGAAAGAAAGGATCTGCGCGCCGTGGCTTGCTTCTACGAAGGTGCTGTCCTGATGCGGCAGGAGAAATGGGATCAGGCGATTGCGCGATTAAACTCGTGCGGCGGTTCGCTTCCATCTCAACTGCGGCCAACGGTGGAAGAAAGTATCATCAACGCTAAAATCGGAATCGCCTTCGATACCAAGGACTATAATGCCTTCCTCGATCTGGCGATGCAAGTGCAAAACAAGCATCCCGACGACTCAACGTTTGCGGGGCAGATAGCTTCGGCATACGCATGCCTGTATGCGCAAAGCGGCGATGAACAATTCAAGAAACGAGCTCTCGAATCGCTCGAAAAAGCGGGGACGGCGTCACGCACAACTAACTCACCCGAATATTTTGAGAGTTATCAACAAAGAATTCTGCATCGTCTCTACACCCGAGAAGTCATCGATCACAAGGAGTTTGCCCGCAGATTCCCAAACGGCTGGCGGCAGCCAAAGGAGCAGCCATGATACCAGGTTTTATTATTTCCATTATGACATTTCCTGGCGTAATCGTTCACGAATCGGCGCACATGCTCTTTTGCAAGATCAGGGGTGTGCCTATACTCGATGTATGCTTTTTCCGATTTGGCAACCCCGCCGGGTACGTAGTGCATGGTCGGGTGGATGACTTTGTTACCTCATTTCTTGTGGCGGTCGGCCCTTTCATTATCAATTCGGCGCTGTGCTTCTTCGTCTGTTTGCCGGCGTTTGTGCCGGTGCGGATATTTGGCATGACCGACCCCCTGTCATACCTCTTGTTATGGCTGGGAATTTCAATAGGAATGCATGCTTTTCCGTCGATGCAAGATGCATCCAACTTGTGGGTGCAAGCGAAACAGGCTGCCCGCTCTTTCAACCTGCTGGCGATTCTGAGTTTTCCGCTGGTGATAGCCATCTATATCGCCAACATGCTCACTTTTTTCTGGCTCGACTACATCTATGGCATCGCCATCGGCCTGGGCTTGCCCACTCTGATTCTCGACCACCTGTTCTGAGAGCCATGTAGGTGGACAGCGAGGTGTCTTCCCTGATTATTAGAGACGGAGAAGTGATGCACGGACGTGACGGCGGCGCAGGCGCCGAGCGCGTAGATCAACGGATACAGGCGCTCCCAATACCACAGGCTCGCGAAATACAGCCCGATCGGCGCCGGTTTCAGATCATCCGCTTCCGGGAGGTTGTGTTGCAGCCAGGCCATGCCCCTGCCGGCCGCCGTGTCCGGCGCGGCCCGCACGACGGCCAGCGCGCGCGTCGCCAGAGCGGTCTCCTCGATGCTCGAGGGCGTCCCCCGGGCGCCGCCCCAGCCGCCATCGTCGTTCTGGTTGTCCCGCAGCCAGCGGACCGCCGCCGCCAGCATCGCGGCCAGACGCGAGCGATCCTCGGCGGCGTCGAGCCGGCTCAGCGCCAGCACGGCCTTGGCCGTGCCGTAGGTGCGGTTTTCGCCGTGGGCCGCGTGTTCGTTGCCGAACCAGAGCGGCGTCCAACTGCCGTCCCGGTTCTGCCTCCGTTCGAGATAGCGGAGCGCCCGCCGCATGCCGGCGCGCAGGCGGGCGCGGAGTCGGGGGGGCGACGCGTCGAACCACGCCCGCATCGCGGCCACCGCGTGCGCGGTGAGGTCGGGACAGCTCCGGTCGAACGGCAACTTGCCCCAGCCGCGGCAGAAGGTCGGCAGGCCGCCGTCGCGGTTCTGCAGATCGAGCAGCCAGCGCAGGCCGTGTTCGGCGGCGCGCGATGCGACGGGATCAGACGGACCGGCCAGGTGGCGCAGCGCGATCAGCGCGCCGGCCGTGTCGTCCGCATCGGGCACGCCGCCCGACAGGTCCGTCCAGGCCCAGCCGCCGGGCGCGGCGCCGGTGTACGGGTGCGGCGCCCGGTGCTGGGTGCGCAGGAGCCAGTCGCGGACCGGGGCGAACACGCCGGACTGCGACAGGCGCGCGGCGTCGGCCGGCGGCAGTCCGGCCAGCGCCTCCACCGCCTGCGTGGTGACCCACGTCTTGAGGTTGGTGTCAATGGGCCAGCTTCCGTCCGCGCGCACCGTGGCGGTGAGAAAGCCGACGGCGCGGCCGACCACCGGGTGATCGGCTTCGCCGGCGGCGCAGAGCGACAGGGCCACGAAGCCGGTCAGCGGGGCGGCTTCGAGAAACCCGCCCGACGCCGGCTGGATGCGTGCGAGCTTGCGCAGCGCCAGCGGCGTGAGCGCATCGCGCAGCCGCGCCAGCCCCGGCAGGCGGGAGCGCCGGCGGCGGTGGTGGGCCACCCCCAGGGCGATCAGCGCGGGCAGGGCGTAGCTCACGACCGGCAGCCCGGCCAGGCGATACCAGCGGGCGGGTATCGCGACCAGCTCGAACGGCAGTGGCGGCACGTGGCGCCAGGGGCTCGCGGCGCTGCCCAGCAATCCCGTCAGGGCGCACATGACGAGGATGGGCGTGGAAAAGGTCCGGTCGCGGCCGTAGCATGTGAGCGTCAGGGCGGCGATGGCCTCGGGCGCCAGGGAGCCGGCGCGGCGGGCGATCCAGGCGTCCGCCGCGACCCGCGCCGCGCGGCAGCCGGCATCGGCGGGATCGGCGGCCGTGAGCGCCGCGCGGCACAGGAGGGTGGTGCTGGGATGGCTGAGGCTGTGCGGCGTGTCGCCCCAGCCGCCGTCGGCGTTCGCATGGGCGGCGAGCCAGCGCAGCGCCTGGCCGACCCGCTGGCGGTGTCCGCGCGGATCAACCTGGTGCAGCGCAAAGGCGGCGACCGCGGTCGCCAGGGCGCTGGAGGAGAGGTGACCCTCCCAGACGCCGTCGGCGCCCCGCTGCCGCAGCATCTGTTGCGTGAGCCGCTCCAGCAGCGGATCGGCCGCCGACCCGGGGTGGCCGGCGGCGCCAGCGGGGACAGGCTGACGTTCCTGTGTCATGGCGGGCGAGATGAGCCCGGCCGCGCGCAGCGGGCCGGTCGAGGGGCGACACTATACGCCGGGGCGCGCGGCGCGTCAATCCCGGAGCCCGCAATAACCAGGGCGCTGTTGGGGTGTATGGACAGACCCGCGCAAACGTGCGATACTTCCGGCGTGCGTGTGACAGGAGCCTGCCGCGATGCGGCAGGCGGGTGGAAGAGCGAACAGGAGCGGGGCGGCGATGAAACGTTTTTCACTGATGATTGCGGTCGTGGGACTGGTGACGGCCGTGTGGGGCGCGGACATCGTGGTGCGGGGGGCCGGCGCCGGCAAGGATGCGGTCAGCCTCGCCGGGCTCGCGGCCGCGGGCGAGACGGGAAGCCTCTTCGTGCAGACCCTGCGGAGCGATCTGGAGCGCTCGGGATGGTTCAAGATCGACCCGGCGGGGCAG
>VGWG01000091.1 GCA_016873675.1 Lentisphaerota bacterium
TCTTCATCATCAGGGTAAGCACCGCGAAACTCCCCGCCATGTAGCAGATGACCGGCAGGGTCATGTGCCACGCATGGTCGCGGAGGCGGCTCCAGAAGGTGAGGGTGTCGGCATCGGCGGAGGCAAATCCGCCGAGAGGAAAGAGGTTCCACAAGCCGTCCACCGTGCCGCAAAGCGCCGTCCGCAGCAGCATCGCAAGGGCGAACGAGGGCAGGGCGTAACCGATGAAGACCGCCACGCTTGAGGCGGCGTCAAAGCGGGTGCCGTGGCGCAGCGCCTTGGCGATGCCGAGCGGGATGCAGACGAGATACGAGAGCACGAAACCGGTGATGCCGAACCAGAGGGAAACGGGAAAGCGTGAGGCGATCAGATCCCAGGCCGTGCGGTTGGGAAAATCGTAGGAGGTCATCCGCAGGCCCATCCGGTCGCGCACGAGCCAGTTGACGTATTGGGTGAGGAACGGCTGGTCGAAACCAAACTTGGCGTTGAGCGTGCGCCGCTGGTCCTCCGTGATCGACGCTCCGGGCCGCGCTTCGGCGGCTGTGTTCGAATCGCCGATACCGCGCATGCGCAGCAGGCGCATCTCCACAGGGCCGCCGGGGAGCACACGGGTGAGTGCGAAGCACACCAACGTGATTCCGATGAACGTCGGAACGGCCAGAATCAGCCGCCTGAGAAGGTAGAACAGACGATTCATGCGGGAACGAGAAAAAGGGCGACAGGTCGATCCGCCCTATTCGGTCTTAAGGTACGTGCAGACGAATTTGACTTTGCCGGTATGCCGGGCCTTGGCCATCTTCTTCTTGATGTCCGCGCGGCGTTCATCAAGCAACTCGACCGGGATGGATTTCAGGCCGAACCCCCAGTCACACATGTCATCAAAGGTTCGCTCCATGAACACGTACCCCTTCTGTCCCATGCGGAGGTTGAGATATTGGGTGAAGATGAAGATTTTCTTCCCCGCTTCCAGCGGTTCCACAACGGACAGGAATTCCTCATGCACAGTCTCGCCCTTGGTCGCCACCAGCTTGATTCGCCCCTCGAAGGCTGAGATTGTCTTATCCGAGATGTTTTGGATCTCCGTGCTAAACCATCCCGAGTCCTGCTCGTCGTCGTAGTGATAATAGGCGTTGTGAATCTTGATGATCCGTTTCGTCGGGATGTCGGTGGTTTTCTTCGCCTCCGCAGCATGCCTCTGCCAGAAGACCATCCCGCCGGCAGCGAGGGCACACACCAGCCCGACGATCACCAGCCCCGTCTTGCGGCTGGTCCGGAAGCATTGGACGCACGCCAGCAGGGCACCCAGCGCGGCAATGCCCACGGCAATCTCGCCCAGCGTGGCGACACGCGCAGTCTGCTTGCCGAACATCACAAAGCTCGCGAGCGCGAGCGCGATCAATCCGGCAAGTACGGCCAAGAGATTCATCTGTGCGATCCTTTCGGTGTTCCGGCATGCAAACCGACGGCCCCCAATGTGCGCGAGGGCGACGGCGTTCTGAGTACCCGCATCACGGTCGGTATATATATATCAGTGCGGGCTGGCGCCGTCAAGTGCGGCAGCAAATCTAATTTTGATTCCATTCTGCCGGTCGAAATCGAAAACGCTATCGGTATCGGGGTCGAATTTCCGCCTTCTTGGTCGATCCCGATTTCGATGACCATCATTAGAATTGCTGCAAGCGCGGGGTTGGCCGCTTGGCCGCGTCTCCGCAAATGTTATTGACCCGGGACCCCTTGAGCCGATAAGCTATGCCCTGTCAATGCGCACATCGGTGCGGTCAGCGGGAACACGGAATGGACATGTCACAAGAAAAAAACGAGCCGATCTCCCTCGATTTGGTTTTTGCCCCCAGTTGGGCGCGCCAGTCACCTGAAGAGCAGCAGAAGCGATATGCGCGGGAATCGCATGACGGCGGCAGTGACGGGCGCGAGAGCCGTGACCGCCGGGGCGATTTCGGTGAGCGCCGTGACCGGCCGGCGCGGCGGGACGAACGCCGCGGCGGTTTCGAGAAGATCGACCGACGCCCCCGCGTCGAACGGCCGCTGCCCCCGCCCAGTAGCGTCCGCGATCCCTTCGTGCGTCCCAAGGGTCCTCCGTCCGTGCGGCCGGCCGAGGTTTCGGATCGCGCCGCGCCGCGCGGCCCGTACGCCCCCCAGCAAGCGCCCGAGCCCGAACCGCTGCCCTTTGAATTGCGCCTGCTCCCCGAACAAAAGGCGTTGGGCGCCATCATCCGGCGCATTCAAACGTCGCATCGCGCCTATCCGCTCCGCGATATCGCGCACCTGTTCCTCGACAATCCCGCTTCCTGCCTGACGCGGATGGAATTGCGCAAGGACCAACCCCCACATGCGAGATTGTTTCAGTGCAAGGTCTGCGGACTCCCGGCGCTGACCGAAGAGGAAATTGGCGCGCATATCGTGGCCTCGCATCTCGATCACTTCTTCGATATTGCTGACATCGAGGGCGATGCGCCTGCCGGTCATTTTACGTGCGTCGCCCGTTGCGGCCTTTCGGGTGTGCTCCTGGGGCCGCCCAATCATCACAGCTATGCGACGAAGGTTCAGGAGCAGTTGCGCTTCCGCTATGCCAACATGTCCCCCGAGGCCTATCAATCCCGGATCGAGATGGTCCGCGATCCGGAGGTGATCGAACAGTGGCGCGAACAGGCCAAGAAGAAGCGGCTCTACCGGCTCAAACAGGTCGTTCCTGCCGAGCGTCCGGCTGCAGCAGAAGGGTCTGTCGATGGGACCGCCGACGGAGCCGCCCCGGCGGAAGGCGCCGAACAGCCCGCCGCCGAGGATGTGGTGACCGCGCCCGCGCTGGAGCGTGACGCCGCCGAGCGGCTGTTGCAGCGCGAGATCGTGCCCAAGCAGATCACGGCGGCCCGTTCGCTGGTCGCCACGGTCGATGTCGTGCGCAAGACGCCCAGCCCGAAAGTCGCCTATGCGCTGCGCGAAGCGCTTTTCAAAGAACAGAAGTTTCCGGCGTCGCTCTTTTTTGCGCTGCGCGGCGCGTTCCGCCATCGCAAGCTCCACATCTTCAAGGCGAATGATCCCCGAGGACCGGATTTCGTCGTGATCACGATACCCGCAGCGCTGGATATCCTGCACGCCACCGAGGATCTGCGCACGATCCTCGGATTCGTGGCTGATCATCCCGGCTCCACCCGCCAGAACGTGTTCGCCGCCGTCGCGACGGCGGATGAGGCGAAACAACAGGCGGCCGCCACCTCGCTCAACTGGCTCATCGAACGCGGCAATCTGATCGAATATTACAACGGCGTGCTCAGCCTGCCGGCCGAGAATCCCGCATTCCGCTACCTGCCGGGAGAGCGGCCGGGCGGCGGCGCGCGCGGCGATACGGGTCCGCGCCGGGATGAGCCGAGGCGGCATCCCGCGCCGCGACCCCAAGCGCCCGCTCCCGTTGTCAAAAAGGAAACGCACGCCCGTGAGGCCGCGCTGCCGAATGCGCCTGTTGCCGACGCGGCGGCTTCGGAGGCCGCCCCGGCTGAGGAAACGCCTGCTGATGAATGAAAGCCGTCCGCGTGCCGAACAGGCGGCGGTGTGGGTGGTCGGCTGCCTGGGGATGCTGGGGCGCGAGCTGAAGGAGATGCTGGTCTCCGCCGGCTTCCCCTGCGTGGGGACAGACCGCGAGTGCGACATGGGCGATGCGTCAGCGCTGCGGACGTTTGCGGCGGGGCGTCGGATCGGATGGATCGTGAACGCCGCCGCCTACACGGCGGTTGACCGGGCGGAGGATGAACCCGATGAGGCGCGGCGTCTCAATGCCCGGGGCGCGGCCAACTGTGCGATGATCGCAACCGCTTGCGGAGCGCGGCTGATCCACCTCTCGACGGACTATGTCTTTGACGGGACGGGGCGCCGACCCTATGCCGAGGATGATCCGGTTTCCCCGATCGGCGTGTATGCGCAGACCAAGGCGGAAGGGGAGCGGCTGGTTCTCGAGGCTTGCCCCGGCGCGATCATTCTGCGAACCGCGTGGCTCTACGGGCGCCACGGCGGCAACTTCGTTCATACGATGCTGCGCCTGATGCGGGAGCGGGACAGCATCCAGGTGGTCGCAGACCAGTTCGGCACGCCCACCCGCGTCAGGTCGCTCTGCGCCGTGATTCTGGCGCTGATCACCCGTTTTTCAGACGCCTCCGGGATCTACCATGTCACCGACGGCGGCGAGACGACCTGGCATGAGTTTGCCTCGGCTATCGCCGAGGAGGGGCGGCGGCTGGGTCTGATCCCGGGCACCTGCCGCATCGAGCCGTGCGCTACCGAGGCGTATCCCACGCGCGCGCGGCGCCCGGCGTATTCGGTCCTATCCAAGGCCAAGATCACCGCGCTGCTCGGCGTTGCGCCAACGCCGTGGCGGGAGGCGTTGGTAGAATACCTGAAGGGGATGCAGGCGACAACGGCAGACTCAATCGCGAAGCAGCCGTGAGCACGCCCCCGTCCAATAACTGCTCACTGCGGGGCAATCGAATAGACCCGCAAGCCCCTGATCGCTCCCCCGGTGACCTCCGGGAGACGGCTTTCCGGAAACGGCCCGGGCGTGAATGCGTCCTCGGCTCCCCACACCAGATAGTAGTCGATGCCGTGCTGCCTCAAGGTCGCCAACAATCTCTCCTCGCTGCCGCTTTCCGCCTTCGTCACACGGCCGAAGTAACGCGCGTTCATGTGGAAGGCGGCGAATAGCACCCGGTCCCAGCAGTCGTTGGAGGCCAGATTGCCGTGTATCTGGAAGTCCTGCGTCAGTCTCGCAGCCAACCGGACATGCTCACGACCTTGGTTGGATTTAGCAATCAGCTCGTTTAACGCCGGCACGGCGCACGTCAGGACCAGCCAGATCGCCAGGAAGCAGGAGAGCGCCTTTCTGCCGCAGGCAAGCGCTTGCAGCGCCAACACAGTCATCAGAATCAGCAGCACCACCACCAGCCATAGGTAGCGGATTTCAACAAAGATCGGCATGTAGCCGCCCGCGAAGATGGCGACCGTGAGCATGAGCGGGAGCGCCCCGGTGGCGAGCGAGTGGATCGGCCGACCCGGAGACTCACACGCCCCGGTCAGCCCCTTCGAATCAGGTTGGATATCACCGTGATGGGCGGAGGAGGCGCCAGACGAGTCGCTGCCCGCGACCGACGATTGACGTGTCGCCAGCCTGCGGCGGCGGAAGAGACCGGCCAGGACAGACCCGCACCAAAACAGCAGCGTTCCTGCCGCAAACGGGAACAGGACGGTGATTTGACGGCTCATCTCCCACAGGTTGCCGCCGACCAATCGAAGTTGGTGTTGGAACATCGCCTGTGACTGCCACGGCCCCCACGTGTTGAGTTTAACCACGGTCGGGTCATCCCAGTAACTCGTGGCGCCGGGACTCGGGGGTGCGAGAAGGGTTTCAAACACCGGGTCCTCGCCGAAGTATTCCGGGCCAACCATGGCGAAGGCGCGTTTCCCCGCCGTGCCAAAGGTGAAGGCGCCGTACGTATGGGTCAGCAATCCGACCCATGGCCCGATGACCGCGATAAAAACCAACAGCCCGAGGGCGAAGTTGCGAAGCACCCCACGACGAGCCTGACCTGCCAGCCCTGGCGGAGTCGGACTGACCGCTGAATAGCCCTTTCCGAGTGAGAGCGTCGAGGTTCCTGAAGAGGCCCGATACAGGTGCATCAGGTTGAGCATGACAAAATGGGCTAGGAAGAACGGCAATGCGTAGCTCTTGGCCAGATAAGCCAACCCGCCGAACAGCCCCGCACCAACTCCGCGGAGCCCATGGTCGCGATACCTCTCCGGCAGCACGAACCCGCAGTACATCGTCAACAGGAACAGCAGCAGGACATCGGGGGTCACCAGGATCATCGAATAGTTCGCCAGGGGCACGGCCAGGCACAGGGCCAGCACGCCGACCGACCATCGGCTGGCGCCGAGTTGCCGGGCAAGCCAGCGGACGGCAAACAGGGTTGCCAGCCCAGCGGCCAGCTCGACCAGTCTGGCCGCCCACAGGGGCTCGGCGCCCAGCGCCAGCGCCGGCACCATCAGCCACGAGAGGAGCGGACCCCAGTAGCCGTTGATCGTCTGGGCGAAGTCACCGGCCAGACATTGCCGGGCGATGGAGACATAGGCGGTCGCGTCTGTGTTGATCCGGCACTCGTAGGCCGTCCGGAAGACCAGACCGAGTGTCACAAAAACCAGCACCGCCAAGGCGAACAGGGCGTCGCCAGAACAGCGCGACTGGCGGTCTGGCACCGCTGGAGCGATACCGTTCCGCATCCCGTGACGCACGGTCACGGCGACACCCTCCTGCGGAACACGAACAGATTGTTGAGCCCCAACTGAAAACGCTGGTGCTTCATCAGGTCCAAGTTGAGGCCCGCGAAAATCGCCGGCGTTTGGCTGGCCGAGAACCCGTGATGTTCCTCCAGGGCGATGCCATCGATCAGACGCAGAAACCGCAGCAGGTCGAGGATCCGGTCCACCAGGGCCGACGGCACGGTGATCACCAGATGACCGCCGGGCTTGAGATGGGCGGCGCACGCACGCGCCAGACGATCAAGCTGATCCGGCGGGATATGCTCGATCACCGCCAGGAGGATGATGGCATCGAACGGCTCATGGTTCGGAAGCGCGTCGGGAAAGGGTCCGCGGATCAGACGGAACCGAGGACGATCAACCGGTTCCATCAGGGCGCTATCCAGCCCCACATACTCACCGAGGCCCGGAATACGGCGGAACAAAACACCGTCGGCGCAGCCAATATCCAAGACGCGGCTGCCCGGTGGCAGATACGGACGCACCTTTGCAATGCGCCTGTTTTGAATAAAACGGTCCAACGCCTTCATGCGTTCAGCCCTTTCGCTGGGTGTTCATTCCCAGCCCCAGCACGCTGAGGAAAAAACTGGACAGGATGGTCTGAATGCCCACGGCGAGGCAGACCCCGGACGGAATTATCACCCGGAGAAGATGGTGTGGGTCCATCTCACCAAAGCGCTGTCGATTCCAGAGCATGAAGCTGTAGGCCGAGCCGGTCAGCCCCATCGCCAGCAACGCCCCGCCGACGGCCAGACCGACCTCAAGGGTGAAATAATCGAAGAGGCGGTCTAGCAACCGGTTTTGCGGAATCAATCCTGAGTTGGCGGCAAAGATTTTGCTGAACGTGGCAAACAAGATCGCTTGGTAGCCGATCAACACCGCGATGCCGGCGAAGAAAAGCGTGTGAACATCCAGCGTCACGCGACCCACCTGGATGGGCCCTCGCAACAAGCTTAGGCCGACCACCAGTCCGGCCAGCATACACGCCGCACCCGGATAAAGGAACAGCCACCGCGGGCTGTAGAGCAGCATGAAACGTAAATGCCGCCAGCCATCGCGCCACGGCCGCAGGTGCGGCGGACGATCACGCCCATCTTTCGCCAGCGTGGCGGGCACCTCGATCATCCGCATGCCGAGAAGCGCGGCCTTGATCACCATTTCAGAGGCGAACTCCATCCCGGTCGTCCGCAGGTCCATCCGCTTGAGGGCCTCCAGCGAGTAGCCGCGGATGCCGCAGTGAAGATCCCGCGCGGCGGTGCGGAAGAACAAGCGGCCGATACCGGACAGCACCGGGTTGCCGATCATCCGGTTCTTCCACGGCATGGCGCCAGGTTGGATGCAGCCGGTGAACCGGTTGCCCATCACCAAGTCGTAGCCTTCGCGCAGTTTTGCCACAAAAGGCATGAGGTTTTCGAAATCGTAGCTGTCGTCGGAATCGCCCATGATGATGAACCGCCCGCGGGCGGAGAGGCTGGCCGCCTGCACGGCCGCCCCATAGCCGCGGATCGGCACGTCAACCACCCGGGCACCCTGGCGTCGGGCAATGTCCTGAGACCCGTCGATTGAGCCGTTGTCACCAATGACGATTTCCCCGCGCACGCCTGAAGTTGCCAGAAACGATTTCGCCTTGCGGATGCAGCGTTCCAGCGTCAACGCCTCGTTCAGGCATGGCATCACGATGGTTAGCTCGACCCCGTCGGTGGACGTTTCGGTGATCATAGTGGTAAGAGGCTTGTGCAAAACCAAAAACGAGTGAAGAGTATTGCACGTTCCCGTAAACTTGTCCAGTAACGCCCCTGTATTATTTTTGCAACTACTTGCACAACAACAATTTAAATTATAATAATCCGGGGTTGTCGAGCGCAGGCAAGTGATGATCGAGCACGTCGGCATCGGCCTGTAGCCGGCCTGCGCTCTGGCTGGCAGGGACATGGGATTGCCAACGGCCGGGTCAACCTTTTTCGCGCCAAGGCCGCCCATTTGGCGGGATACACACCGTTTCTTTACGTGCTGGTCAGACAGACGGGTTTCGTCTACACTGTGCCTTTACGTGCGTCTGCGTAGAAGCGCGGGGTTGTGTTCCGCGCCGGAAAACGGGAGTTCGAAAGCCTTAATGGAAGAAAGAGCGGGGCCATATGCCGAATACGATTTTGGTGGGAGCGCAGTGGGGTGACGAGGGCAAGGGCAAGGTGATCGATGTGCTGACGGATCAAGCCGATCTGGTGGTTCGCTACCAGGGCGGCAGCAACGCGGGGCACACGGTCATCGCGGCAGGCAAGAAGAACGTGCTGCACCTGATCCCGTCGGGCATCCTCCATCCGGGGAAAGTTTGCGTGATCGGTAACGGCGTGGTCGTCGACCCGATCGAGTTGCTTCACGAAATCCGGATGATCGAAGGCCAGGGAATGGTTACGGCGGGCAGGCTGTGGGTGAGCGACCGCGCGCATTTGGCGATGAGCTACCACAAGGCGCTGGACAAGGCGAACGAGGCGAAGCGAGGCCCGGACGGGAAGATCGGTACGACGGGCCGGGGCATCGGGCCGTGTTATGGCGACAAGGTCGGGCGCAACGGGTTGCGCGTCGGCGATATGCTCGCGCCGCAGTTCGCCGCCCTTGTGGCGCAGCGCGTGAACGCGGCTAACGAGACGCTCGTCGCCCTGGGTTCGCCGACGCTCGACGCCGCAGCCGAATGCGAGACCTACCTGACCGTAGCCCGCGCCCTCACCCCCTATATTGCCGATGCCCTCACGCTGGTGAATCAGGCCGACGCGGACGGGAAGAGCATCCTGCTCGAGGGGGCCCAAGGGACGATGCTCGACATTGATTTTGGCACCTACCCCTTTGTCACCTCATCCAACCCGACCGCCGGCGGGGCCTGCATCGGGTCGGGGCTTTCGCCGCGCCGGATCGACCGCGTCGTCGGCGTCATCAAGTGCTACACGACCCGTGTGGGCGAAGGGCCTTTCCCCACCGAGATGAAGGACGCCGCGGGCGAGGATCTGCGCCAGCGCGGCGGGGAGTTCGGCGCCACGACAGGCCGGCCGCGGCGGTGCGGGTGGTTTGACGCCGTGGTCGGCCGCCACGCCGCACGGGTCAACGGCGTCGATTTCTGGGCCTTGACCAAGCTGGATGTGCTCGACACGCTGCCGGTCATCAAAATTGGCGTCGCCTATACGTGCGATGGCAAACGCTATGACACGATCCCCGCCTGTCTGGAGACCTTCGCGCGATGCGAGCCGATCTATGAGGAGATGCCTGGCTGGCTGGAGCCGACCAGCCATATCACCCGCTATGCGGATCTGCCGCTCAAGGCCCGCGCCTATGTGGAGCGTCTGATCGGGCTGTTGGGCGGACGCTTGGGCCTCCTGTCTATCGGGCCGGCCCGCGAGACCACCCTGCGCATGTCGATTTAAAGGCGGATCATGGCCGAGAAACCATCCAAAATCCCGCTCCATGTGGCGTTCATCATGGACGGCAACGGCCGGTGGGCGCAAGCCCGGGGCCTGCCGCGGCTGAAAGGCCACGAGGCGGGCGCGGAGACGGTCCGCCGCGTGATGGGCTGCTGCCGCGACTGGGGCATCCGCTACCTCACGCTCTACGCCTTCAGCACCGAAAACTGGAGCCGACCGGCGCTCGAAGTGGCCGGGCTGATGAAACTGCTGGTCCGGTTCATCAGCCGGAACGAACGCGAACTGCACGAACATCGGGTCCGGCTGCGGGTGATCGGACGCCGGGCCGACCTGCCTGCGGCGGTGGTCCGGGCGATCGCGCGGATCGAGGCCGCGACGGCGGGTTATGAGGCCGGCACGCTGATTCTGGCGCTGAGCTACAGCGGCCGGTCGGAGCTGGCTCAGTCGGCCCGGCGGATCGCCGAGGCGGCGGCGGCGGGCGCGCTCAAGCCCGAGTCGGTCTGCGAGGCGACGGTCGCGGCGCATCTCTATGCGCCGGACATACCCGATCCCGACCTGATCGTCCGCACGAGCGGCGAGTTCCGGCTGAGCAATTTTCTCCTGTGGCAGGCGGCCTACAGCGAGCTGGTGGTCACGCCGGTGCTGTGGCCCGATTTCAGCGCGGACGATTTTCGCGCCGCCCTGGAGGCCTACGCGGAGCGGGATCGGCGCT
>VGWG01000092.1 GCA_016873675.1 Lentisphaerota bacterium
GGCCTGACTACCGGTACTTCATCATCGGCTTCCGCGCCGCCAGGACCCTGCCATAGCGCGGTAGCGCTACCCTCACCTCGGCCCTCTCCCAGTCGGGAGAGGGAGGGTTGCGAGGCGGCACGCGCGGTAGCGCAGGTGCCGACTCGCAGCGGGGGTGCAGGGGGTGGCAACCCCCTGCCCTGGAGTTTGGCCTTTGACTAGATACGGGCACTAGATTTTTTGCGCCAGCGCACTTTTTTCGTTGTGTGTCGGCGTTTTTTTGTGTATATTGTAATCTAGCATTAATGCTAGATCATAAACACAGGAGGATCAGCATGGGATACCCCACGAAAGTTCAGCTCATTCACAGGAAAAAGACCGCCGATCAGTATTACATTAACTTTCCAACTGCCGTGGCTGAGGCCATGGAGTTCGAGAAAGGCGAAGTCATTGAATGGATCGTCGAGGACAAGGCGAACATCATCGCCCATCGTCGGCATGTGCCGCCGTCTCCGATCACAGTAAAAAAAACTCTGCGCATCTCCTCGAAGGGATCGAGAGACTCCTGAACCAGTGCGACGGGCTGGGCAGCGAGGCGATGCGCGAGCGCACTCGCAGACATTTGATCAGTCAGTTGCTCTGCCTGGGCCGACACACCCTGACCGGTGTGCTCGGGACATCAGGACGGCTGTTTTGCGATTGGAGCGCCGATTACAGAATGTATTCGTCCGAACGCGTTGAGCCCGAGAAGCTGTTTAGCCCCGTCCGCCAGAGCCTGACGGCGAGACTCGCTTCCGGCGAACCCCTTGTGGCGGCCCTGGATGACACGCGTCTGCGTAAGAGCGGACGCAAAACGCATGGGGTCAGATACACCCGCGACCCCATGGGTCCCCCGTTCCACGTTAACTTCATCAAGGCCCAACGATTCGTTCAGACCTCTATGGCCTGTGCGGCCGATAATGGAATGGCCCGGATGATCCCCATTGACTTTGTCCATGCCCCGGCGCCACAGAAGCCGCGTGACGAGGCCGACGAGCAAGCCTGCGCCCAGTTCCGCAAGAACCAACGCGACATGGCTCTGCCGAAAGTCGGCGCTGAACGCCTGCACGCGTTACGCCGCGCCATGGATGAAGAAGGGCAGCAAGAAAGGCCGCTATGGGCGGTTGTCGATGGCGGCTATACCAACGGCACCTTTATTAAGCACCTGCCAGAACGAACGGTTGCCGTCGGCCGGATCCGCACCGACGCCAAGCTTTATCACCTGCCCGAGTCGACAGAAGGAAAACCGGGCCGCAATCGCGTCTATGGGGATCGCGCACCCACGCCCGAAGAACTCCGCCAGAATACGGACGTGCCCTGGCAACCCGTCGAAGCTTTCGCGGCCGGCCAAACACACACCTTTAAAATCAAGACGATGAGCCCTCTGTGCTGGCGATCCGCCGGAAAGCAACGCGACTTGCGCCTCATCGTTATCGCCCCGTTGGGATATCGACTGACCCGACATTCCAAAATGCTCTACCGCAAGCCCGCTTTCCTGATCTGCACCGACCCCGATGCAAACATCCAGCAGATCATTCAAGCCTACGTATGGCGCTGGGATATCGAAGTCAATTTCCGTGACGAGAAAACCATCATCGGCGTCGGCCAGGCACAAGTCCGTCACGAGAACTCTGTCGAAAATGTCCCGGCTCTGGCGGTTGCCGCCTATGCCATGCTGCTCACGGCCGCCACGCATGCCTACGGACCCACCGGCCAACCTGACACGTTGCCCGCACCCAAATGGCAACGCAAAAAAAACCTCAGAGCCTCCACGCAGTCACTGCTCCAGCATCTTCGCCACGAGGTCTGGGCCGAGGCCCTGCATTTCTCCGGCTTCGTGTCCAACCCCACCCTGAACACGAAGCCGCAGAAACTCGATAACACGCTGGCCTCTGCCCTATTCTACGCTGTCGCATGAACCAACAAAGGGCCAAACTCCAGTGCAGGGGGTGGCAACCCCCTGCCAAATTTTTTAAAAAAGGGCGACGTATGGACGTGAGGGTGATCACGCTGCGGTATCAAGAGGGCGTGCAGGGCTTCCCGGAGGGGGCCTTGCGCCAGGCGACGGCCGGACGCGAGGTGCTGGAGGCGCGCGAGCACTTCTTCCTGCACGGCAACGTGCCTCATCTGGCGCTGGTGCTGCTGCTCGGCGACGGGCCGTCCGGCGAGGGTTGGAAGCCGCGCGACCCGAATGCGCCGAATCCGGAGGAGAGCGTGGCGGAGGGTCTGCGGCCGTTGTACCGCGACCTGAAGCGCTGGCGCAACGACCGCGCCAAGGCGGACGGCAAACCGGCGTATGCTATCGCCCGAAACACGCAGTTGGCGGAGATTGTGAACAAGGCGCCGAAGAGCCTGGCGGATCTGAAAGAGGTGCCGGGGATCGGGGAGGCGTTCTGCCGGGACTATGGGAAGGACGTGTTGGAACTGGTAGCGGGATGCGGGTCAAGCGAGGCGGGCGGGAAGATCGAATGAATCGAGAAATTCGACTGAATCGATTCGTACGAATCAATCGGTTCCATCGATTCTCTCGAAAAGCGAAAACCAAATGAAGTCACACGGCCAGCTATGGGAGCGGATCACGTCGGCGGAGAATCTGCTGGCGGCGTGGGGCCGCGTACGCAAGGGGCATGCCGGCTCGCAGGCGGTGCAGGCGTTCGGCGCGGCTCTGGATGCGAACCTGGCCGCTCTGCGAGCCGACCTGCTGGCTGGCGAGTATCGCCCGGGCGAGTACGTGCAGTTTCGCGTGCATGACCCCAAGCCGCGGACGATCAGTTGCGCGCCGGTGCGCGACCGGGTGCTGCACCACGCTCTGTGCGGCGTGATCACGCCGCTGCTGGAGCGGGGCTTCACGGAAGACAGCTACGCCTGCCGTGAGGGCAAAGGGACGCACCGGGCGTGCGCGCGGGCCAGGGATTTGGTGAGGGCGCACCCGTGGTTTTGCAAGATCGACGTGCGGCACTACTTCGACAGCATCGGGCATGACCGGCTGCTGGAGGTGTTGCTGCCGAAGTTCCGCGAGAGGGAGGTGCGGGGACTGATCGAGCGTATTGTCCGCCACCCTGTTCCCGGACAGGCGGGTGGACGCGGCTTACCGATCGGCAATCTGACAAGCCAGTGGTTCGCCAATGCGTTTTTGGACGGGTTCGACCATCAGGCGAAAGAGACAATGCGGCTTCCGGGCTACATCCGCTACATGGACGACATGGTGATGTTCGCAGAGTCCAAGCCGGAGTGCTGGCTAGCGCTGGAAGAGGCGGAGCGGTGGCTGCGGGATGAGCGCGGTTTGCAGCTCAAGACCGAAGCAACGCGGCTCGCGCCGGTTACCGAGGGTCTTCCTTTCCTTGGGTTGCGCATTTTTCCGGCCTGCTGGCGACTGCAGCGAGAACGGTTCCTGCGGACACGGCGGCGGTTCGCGGGACGCGAGCGGGCGTATACGGCCGGGCTGCTGGACGGGGAGCGGCTGCGGGCGTGCGCGGCGGCTGCGGACGGCGGGGTAAGGTGGTTCGGGTTCAAGAACATTCTCAAAGAAGGAGAGAGGGCGACCGGAGACGGTGCGGCGTCGGGATCGAACCGGGTGAAACGGGGCGGGAGTTGGAACAACAACGCGAGGAACTGCCGTTCCGCGAATCGCAACAACAACTGGCCTGACAACCGGAACAACAACATCGGCTTCCGCGCCGCCAGCACCGTGCCAGGACAGGCAGGGTCCCATCCGGGATCGCCCGCGTCCCGCGCAGACGGGAACGAACAGGTCAGGCCCCGGGCGGCCGGTAGCGCGGGCGAACGCCGCGCCGGGAGCGGTTTCTGGGGAGATGTCGATAGAATCGAATGATTCGAAGGATTCGATGGGATCGATTCGGTCGAATCTATCGATTCCCTCGATTCTTTCGAAAACAAAGGAGCAACACATGAGCCTATTCGGCGGCACCGGCGGCTATTTCTGGCTGGATTCCTGGATCATGGGCAACATCGTGCAGCTCGGCACGCAGCGCTTCTGCAAGCGCTTCCTGAACCGCACGAACGACCCCACCGGCCGCCAATACGACCAGATGACCCAATCCGCCCGCTCGGGCTGCGCCAACAACGCCGAGGGTTCGGCGCGTCGGGCGACCTCTAAAGAAACCGAAATGCGGCTGACGGACGTGGCGCGGGCGAGTCTGGCGGAACTGGCGGGCGACTACCTGAACTGGCTCCTGCAGCAAGAACAGGCGCCGTGGGGCAAGGAAACGCCCGAAGCGCGGACGGTCTACGCCGTGCGGCTGGACAAGGCTGAATACGGCGAGGACGTGGTGCATGATGCCTGCGTGCATATCCTGGCGCAGAAAAGAAAGTTCGCGCCGTGGCTCGATTCCGATAACGACGTAACGATGGCGAACGCGCTCCTCATCCTGATCGCGCGGGTGATCAACATGCTCAACCACCAGATGGAGTCGCAGGGCGAGACCTTCAAGGAAGAGGGCGGGTTCCGTGAAAAGCTCTCCGGAATCCGGATCGAGGCGCGCGCGAAGCAGCAGGGCGCGCCGGTGTGCCCCGACTGCGGCAAGCCCATGGCGCGGCGCACGGCCAAGAGCGGCAAGAACGCGGGCAAGGGATTTTGGGGTTGCACTGGGTATCCCGAGTGCAAGGGTGTGAGGGAAGTGGAAGGGGGCGGGCAATGAGTGAGAGAGAGTTTTTTTCGAGGGAATCGATTCGGTCGAATGTTTCGATTCTATCGAATCTATCGATCCTTTTGCTCGCCGCCGCCACCGTCCACGCCGGCACCGGCTCCGGACAGTCGGCGGCGTTCCGCGTGGACACGCGAGCCACCACGGCGGTGCGGGTCACGGGGGTGACGAGCCGCTGGTGCGAAGGGATGTATGGCGGCGCCGGCCGGCATGTCTACTTCCTGGCGGGGGTGGGGCTCGACGTGGCCTTCACCGCACAGGTGGATTGGGGCGGAAAAACCGGTAGCCGACTGGAGTTTAACGGCGCTGACAACGGGCTGAACTACGCCAAGAGCCTGAACGTCGGCAGCCTCGGCACCGGCGGCAAGCTGGAGGTCGTGGCCGTGGCGACGGACGGCACGCGCTCGCCGGCCTTCCGGGCGAACTTCGATGTGGCGCCGCTGCCGCCGTTCGCGAACATGCTGTTCTACCCGCAGGTACTTTCCCAGGGGAACGACCTGATCTACACGACGCCAGAGTTCGATATGGATATTTTTAAAGGCAAAAGTGGAGTGGTTCAGGGGTGTCCTATACCAGGCGATGCCATGGAGGTCCAACCGAAGTTTAGGGCGGAGGGGGAGTTCAAGGGCGATGGCACCCTCACGATCAAGGCGGCTGTCGGCGAAAATCAAAATATTAAGGTGAACAAAACGCAAAAACACAAGCCGGACGGCAAGTGGGGCGAGGCTGCGGGGGTGGAATTCGGATTGGATGTGGAAGGAGAAGTAGTCGCCTTTTGGAATCAGACCACGGGAGGATGGTCCGTCAACACGGCAATGCTTGGATTTAATGTATACGGGCAGTATTCCACGCCTCCGTATTATATCTATGCTCCACCGCCCATATATCTTCGAGCGGATATTAGTGCAGATCTTTCGATCAGCCTCCGTATTCGCGATCTCGGGACAGGGCAAGGGTGGACCCCGGATTTCGTGTTGCAGAGTGAGGCGTTGCCGAAGGTTAAGGGTGTTTTGGGGTGTGGGGCCAGTGGTGTGTTGGCATTAGAAGGTTATGTTAGTTTGGGGGGTATTATTGATGCCCAGAGCCCGCCGCTTGTAATCAACAAATTTGGTGTCGGTGGTGAGGTAGGCGCAGAAATCATTCTTCTGTGCTTTACTGTACCCATTGATATCTGGTCGGGTCAAATTTGGATTATTAACTTAGATGAGGGCATCAATCCTTTTGCTGCAATGTCTTCCGATCACCTGTTTTTGAATGCCAAGCCGCTCAATCTCGCCGCCCTCGATACGCGGGCATTCCAGCCGCTGGGGCGCGATTATCTAAAGCGGGGCGGAACAAAACGGTTGGCAATCGCTTCGACGCTGCGGGTATTGTCGCTGACGGGTGGTTCCGAGACGGTGCTCATGGCAGACGGCTACCCCTATCCGGACCCGGCGGTTGCGGCGGCGGGTGTGACGAACCATGTGCTCTACGTGCGCGACAATCCGGGTCGGCTGGCCGAGAACCGCACCGAGCTGGTGAACGTGTTCAACGGCGGCGCAGGGTGGTCGGCGCCGGTGGCGGTCTGGGACGACGGCACGGGCGACTTCGCGCCGCAAACTGCGGCGCTGGCGGATGGCACGCTTTTGGCGGTCTGGGCCAACGGCCGCGCCGCCTTGACCAACGGAGCAACGCTCGATGAGGCGCTGGCCGGCCTGGAGATCGCGGCGGGCGAGCGCGACCCCGCGACGGGGGCCTGGACTTGCCGCAATCTGACCGACAACGCCTGGCTCGACCACAGCCCGATGCTGGCGGCCGCGGCGGACGGCAGCGCCATGGCGGCATGGATCCGCAACCGGTACCAGAACCCCACGGGCACGCCGGCGGAACCCAATCGCATCCTCTTCGCGCGACGCAGTGACGGCGTGTGGTCGGATGAGGACTATGTGGCTGTGAATCTGGGGACAATCACCTATTGCGACCTGGCGTATAACGGTTCCGAAGCCGCGCTGGTCTTTGCCATGGATCTCGACGGCGACCTGGAGACGCGGGAGGATCAGGAACTTTACGGATGCGCGTTCAACGGCAGTCAGTGGGGACCCTATGTGCGGCTGACGACCGACTCGCTGCAGGATACGCGTCCCTACGTGCGTTATGCCGGCGACGGCAGCTTGCTGGTGGTGTGGTTCCAGGACGGAAAGATCCTTTCGGCACGCGGATTGGGGCTGGAGAATCCGGTGGTGGCGGGAGAGGTCGGAATCGCCAGCGGCGCGCAGGACTTCAAGCTGGTCACCGGCCCTGATGGGCAGCTTGCGGCGGTCTGGCAGGACGCGGGAGTCGCGGGCGAGGTGGCGCCCGATCCGTACATCCTCAACTACGATCCGGCGCAGGGGGTGTGGAGCCACGGGGTGCGGTTGTTGGAAGACCCGGCGTTGGAGCGCGGCTTCGCGGGCCTGTTCGGCGCGGACGGGAGGCTGCTGCTGGCCTATTCGAAGGTGGCGGTCGGCGAGGACGCCGAAGGGGTGCCGGTCTTTGGGGCGGTGGACCTGTGCGTGCTGGACCATCCGGTCGGACCCGACCCTGCCATCGGTCAATACGGCATCTCGCTGTCGACCAACGAGGTGGAAGTCGGGGAGAGCGTGGACATTCTGGTGACGGTGGAAAACCGCGGCGACCTGACGGTGACGAATCTGGCGGTGTGCGTGTATGAGGGCGCGGTGCAGGTGGGCGCGACGCAACGCGTCGCGCAATTGCTGGGCGGCGCATCCGTCGTGGTGAGCGTACCGTGGACAGTGCCGGAGGCGGCCAGCAACACCGTGCTGCGCGCGGTGGTCGATCCGGGACTGGAGACCGACGACCGCAACCGGGCGAACAACACGGCCACGCTGGCGGCGCTGCTGCCCGACCTGTCGGTGGATAGCGCGTCGGCCTTCAACGAAAGTACGAATCAGCGGTTGATTAAAGCCACGGTGATGAACGCAGGCGCGGTGCCGACCCCTGAAGGTGTGCAAGTGACCTTCCGGCGTGGGGCGTCCGACGGCGAGCTGCTGGCGACTGACACACTGGGCGAGCTGGTTTTCGGCACAAACGGGGTGTATGACGCCGGGTTCCAGTGGGCCATGGGCGGAACCGTTTTTACCTCGGCATTCGAGGTCGTTTATATCGCCGTTGATCCCACGAATTCGGTCGACGAAATTGACGAGCGCAACAACACGACGGCGGTGCAGGTGATGACCAGCCTCGACTCGGACGGCGACGGGCTGCTCGACGGCGAGGAGCTGCGCCTGGGCACGCGGGTGGATCTGACCGACAGCGACGGCGACGGTTTGAGCGATTTTGACGAGATCCGCGTACACGGCACCAACCCGTTGCTGCGGGACAGCGACGGGGACGGGGTCAGCGATAGCAACGAAATCAGGGCGGGAACCGACCCCAATAGCGAGACGGACGTGTTTAAGATCGTCGCGGCGGACGGCAGCGAGGCGGTGGTCATGCGGGTGCGTTGGAACGCCAAGGCGGGCAAGACCTACCAAGTTGAGTGCGCGTCGGCGCTTGCCGGGCCATGGGGTGACGCGCCGAACGGAGCGGGTGAGGACGGCGACAGCCTGCGGACGGCGGTGGTGGACGGCGTGCAGACCTATACGGACGGCACCGATCCGGCGCCCGCCGCACGATTCTACCGAGTGCGGATTGTAGAACCGTAGGCTCATTAATCGGCAGCCGATATGGCATAACTTGAAGCAAGAAGGATTCGCCCCTGTTGAGACGCCCCCCTCTCAGGAGGTGCGGGATGGTGATTCGGCACATAGCTGGCCCGTGCCACGAGAGGAGTATTGCATGAGCCTCATCATTTTTAACCTCTTTCGCACCATTGGGTTGCATTAGTCAATATTCAATCAACGGGGCTGGACAAACGCGGCGAAATCTGCTCTACTATCGGTCATGACCCCTGAAATCCAACTGGTCCAGAGACTCGCCGAGCGGGGGCTGACCCTCGCGCTCGCCGAATCCTGCACCGGCGGCATGGTCGCCCGGCTGGTCACCGCCGTCGCCGGCGCTTCCGCCGTCTTCACCGGCGGGATCGTCTGTTACGCCAATGCCGTCAAGCGCGATGTGCTCGGCGTGCCGCAAACCGTGCTCGACACGCAGGGCGCCGTCAGCCGCGACACCGCCGTCCTGCTGGCCGATCACGTCCGCGCGCTCCTGCGCGCCGACCTGGCCGCCGCCGTCACCGGCATCGCCGGCCCCGAGGGCGGGAGCGGCGACAAGCCGGTCGGCCTCGTCTACATCGCCGTGGCCGGCCCGGCCAACCGGATTGTTCGCCGCTACGTTTTCTCGGGCACCCGCGAATGCATCCGCCGTCAAGCGAGCGCATCAACCCTCTCCATGTTGCTCGAATTGCTGCCGTTCTGAAAGGAGTACACACATGATGACTGGAGTGATCATTGGTTTTCTGGCCTGGTTTGTAGTGCGATTTATCCTGACCGGGCTGTATACCGTCGGGCCGAACCAACGGGCGGCAAAGACGGTCTTTGGGCGGGCCCAGCGGTTGGGCAACCTGACCACCCTCGACGACCCGATCTCCGCGTCGTTGCGGGAAACCGAGCGCGAGCGGTATTGTTACCCGCAGATCCGCATCATCATGCCCGGCGGCCCGTATTTCAAATGGCCCTGGGAGCGGATTCACAAGGTCTCGATCGCCACCGAAACCTGCAACATGGCCTTTGATCCCGAGTCTCCCCAAGCCAACCGCAACGGCACCATGCTCGATGCCGTCACCAAGGACCAGTTGGACACGGGTCTGACCGGTCAGATCCGGTTCCAGGCGTCCGAGCGCAATCTCTATGCCTATCTCTTCGGCGTGGCCAATCCGTTCGCCCATGTGATGGGGTATTTCGTCTCGGTGTTGCGTGAGCGGATCGCCACCTTCGAGGCGCCAGGAAAGAAAAGTGCCGATGGCTCGCCCGAAGCCGTTCTGGTCGAGGGCATTTCCATCAACGATCTCCGTAAGAATCTGCGAGACCTGAACGAGCACATGGATCGTGAGTGCCAGTGTTCGCAGTCGCGGTACGGGATTGTGCTCGACGCGTCGCTGATCACGGGGATCGATCCGCCGCCGGAGGTGGAGTCGGCGCTGGCCGCGATCAACACGGCCCACAACCAGGTGTCGTCGGACATCAGTCTGGCCACGGCTGCCGCTGACCAACGCATCGTTCAGTCGCGGCGGGCGGTTGAAATCGAGACGCTGAAGGCTCTGGCGGATGTCGAGCCGTTGCAGCGTCTGGCGGCCCAACTCGGCGTCCTCAGGCAAAACGGCCATGCGGCCATGCTCGCCTATCTTCGAACCGTTAAACTGGGGCTCTTTTCCCGCGCGAAGCGCGTCATCGCGGAGGTGCAGCCATGAATCCAACGATAATCGCCGCGGTCACGACATTCTTCGGGCTGCTCATCGGTGTTCCGGTGGTGCTGGCCGTGGCACGCTTTCTGGGAATCTACGCGATTGTGCGGGAGCGGGAATGCCAGGTGTATGTTCTGTTCGGCAAGGTGATCGGCGTCTTGGAGGAACCCGGATTCGCGTTCCTGTGGCCGCGCCTGGGCTGGAAGGCGCTGTTTGTGTGCTGGCTGGGCCGCTGTCATGTGACCGACATGCGTCTGGATCAGGAATACCTGCGCAGCCAGCCGGTGAACTCCGAGGAGGGGGCGCCGATGGGCATCGGCATCTGGTACGAGATGTTCATCAGTGATCCGGTCTCCTACCTGTTC
>VGWG01000093.1 GCA_016873675.1 Lentisphaerota bacterium
CGTCCAAATTAATCCGCGTCCTGAGTCCGGCGTCCTGCGTCCGAAATGGAATCCGGAAATGCGCGAAGCGGCGCTATGTGTGTGAAATCGTCCTCCGTAATCGTCGCCCGTAATCGTCCACCGACCGGAGGCAGAATCATTTTCTGTCATCTAAATACTTTCATTTTTGCCCATTCTGGCTCTCGTCGCCGTGCCGGGGGTCTGTGAGCGCGGCGGAGGCGCGAGAAAGCGGCGTCGCGCGGGATACCGCTTGCCGCGCGCACTCCAAGACGCTGCCGCCCGGACGCAGGTAATTTGGAGTGCGGTGGCAAGCGGTATCCCGCGCGACACCGCTATTTCTGACCAAGAAAAGGCGCCAGAGGGTGAAAAAGGCTCCGATTTAGATGCGTTTGCCCTGAAGAAACGATTGACATACCCCCCCCCGCTATCTATAATGTCACCTAATCAACTGATTCGGTCCCGCTCATTTTGTGTTCCACTCCGGTGGACCCGGGGTGGGGTTTTCATGCGGGAAGCCTCCGATTCGTAACACGACCTGTAGAGCGTTTTCCCGAGCAGCAGCGCATGCCTGTGACACATGGAGCATTTCCGATATCCGGCCTCTCTCGCAACGGATCATATGACACACACGCGCATCATCGTAAGGCTGGGTCTGGCGATAGTGGCTGCCACAGCAGCACCCAGTGGCGCATCGGAGGTGCCGGCGACCCGCAGCAGCGTGGGTCGCATGGAGTGCGCGACGAATGCTCCGGCTGAGCCGCTGTGTTCATCTCCCGTCGAGATGTCATCCTTCACGGTCGGTCATGTATACCGGACGACAACCAACGCCATCTGCGAGGCGCACCGTTCTTTTCTACATGCTGCAGAGGTCCGGGTGGCCTATGGGTTTCCGGGGAGATTTCCTGGCGAGGCCTATCGTATTGCGAAGACGAACAGCTTTCCTCATTCAACTGAGCCGGTGCTCGGTGGATGTATCCCCCGGCCTGCCACCCATGTCATCGTACCGTCATGCAGACAGTGTGACAAAGCAAGGGAGGACTGGCTGCAGTATCACCGCTACACGGACTAGGATTCACCCGTCGTCGGAAACCTATTGAGGCGCTTGAGAAACCCCTGACAGCCAAAGTGGCACGGGCATCTTGCCCGTGATTCATGGGCGGGACGCGCATGTCACAAGAGGTTTTGAAAGCGCCTCAGAAGAGATGGTGGCAAGGGCCGGGGTCGAACCGGCGACACGCGGATTTTCAGTCCGCTGCTCTACCAACTGAGCTACCTCGCCATATCCAGAGCTGTGAAATGCGGGCTACAATAGCGAAGGGAGGGGCGAAAGTCAACGGTGTTTTTTGTATTTTTTTTATTCGGAAGGTGAATTGCAGTTTCCGCGCGAGTCGTTTTGGCGTATCCTGTGGCCTCTCTGAAATGTCTGACAGGCTCCATACGCTTCCCGACCTCCCGGTTCGCGCGGTGATTCCCAAGATCGCCGCCGCGCTGGCCCGGAACTGCCCGGTTGTCTTGCAGGCGCCGCCGGGTTCGGGCAAGACAACGCTTGTTCCGCCAGCCTTGATGGATGCGCCCTGGCTGGGCGGCCGCCGGATCGTCCTCCTCGAACCCCGCCGCCTCGCCGCCCGAGCCGCCGCCCGGCGCATGGCGCACCTGCTGGGGGAGTCGGTGGGGGAGCGGATTGGCTATCACATCCGGCTCGAACGGCGGGTGTCCGAGACGACCCGCGTCGAAATCCTGACCGAAGGGCTACTCGTGCAGCGTCTGCTGCATGATCCCGAACTCGCGGGCGTCGGGATGGTGATCTTCGACGAATTTCACGAGCGCGCACTCGTCGCCGATCAGGCTTTGGCCCTGGCGCTCGATGTGCGCCGCGCGCTGCGTCCGGATCTGCGCCTCCTGGTGATGTCTGCGACGCTGGATACGGCGGCGGTCGTCGGCTGGCTCGCCGAACCCGGTGCGCCCGCCGATTGCCAGCCGCGCGTTGTCACCGCCACGGGCCGCGCCTGGCCCGTGGAGACCCGCCTGCTTGCCCGTCTCCCGTCGTCGCCGGTTGCGCGCCAGGCCGCCGATGCCGTGCTCCGCGCCCTGGCCGATGAGAGCGGGTCGATCCTGGTTTTTCTTCCCGGCGAGGGCGAGATCCGCCGGACCGCCGAGCTCCTCCGAGAGGCGCGCCTGCCCGTCGGCGCCGAGGTTCAGCCGCTCTACGCGGCGCTCACGCGCGAGGCCCAGGAACGGGCGGTCGGGCCGCCGCCGCCGGGCGTGCGCAAGATTGTCCTCGCCACCTCCATCGCCGAGTCGAGCCTGACGATCGAGGGGATCCGGGTGGTGATTGACGCGGGCTGGATGCGGGTGCCGCGCTTCTCGCCGCGCAACGGCATGTCGCGTCTGGAGACGCTCCGCATCTCCCGCGATCGGGCCGATCAGCGGCGGGGGCGGGCGGGGCGTCTCGGGCCGGGCGTCTGCTACCGCCTCTGGGACGAGACCGAGGACCGGACCCTTGCCCCCGAGGCGCTGCCCGAGATTCTCGACGCCGATCTCGCCCCGCTGGTCCTTCAGTGCGCCGACTGGGGCGCCGCCGGTCGCGGGGATCTGCCCTGGCCGACGCCGCCGCCGGAGGCTGCGTGGCGTCAAGCGGTCGCCCTGCTGACCGATCTGGGCGCGCTGGACGGGGCGGGGAACAGGTCCGCTGCGGCGGTTGATGCGCCCATCCGGATCACGCCGCGCGGACGCCGTCTTGCCGCGTTGCCGATTCATCCGCGCCTTGCCGACATGATCCTCCGCGGCGAAGCCGAGGGATGCGCGCATCAGGCCTGCCTGCTGGCTGCGGCCGTTTCGGAACTGGGCGGAGAATCGGGATTGCGCCGCGAGACCGACCTCCGTGTGGCGATGGATCGCCTCGATTCCGGCGATTCCGTGTCGCCGGGTTTTGCGGATCGCGTTCACACGCTGGCCCGGAACTGGTCGCGCCGGTACGCTGCGGATGTCTGCCGGATGGATGTTGGCCGGCTGCTCGCGTGGGCCTTTCCGGACCGGATCGCCCGGCGTCGCTCGCCCGACGGGCGCTACCTCCTCGCCTCGGGCTGCGGCGCCGTGCTGGACGCCGCCGACCCCCTCGCCCGGCATGACTGGCTGGTTGCCGCCGAGCTGGCCGACGATGGGGCGGACGCCCGCATTCGTCACGCCGCGCCTTACGACCGCGACCTGTTGGAGGCGGACTTTGCCGACCGGATCGTCGCCGCTCCGGTGGTCGCTTGGGACCGCCAGGCCGAGCGGGTCACAGCGGTCAGGCGTATCCGTTTTGGCGCCATTGTGTTGCGGGATTCGGTTCTGGCCGCGCCCGATGCTGGGGCGGTTCGGGAGGCACTCTTCGCGGGGATCCGGCTGAAAGGGCTGGACCGACTTTCCTGGACTCCGGCCACGAACGAGCTGCGCGCGCGCGTCGCGTGTCTGCGCCGTGCCCGTCCCGAGGAGAGTTGGCCGGACTTTTCAGACGCGGCGCTTGCCGAAACACTCGCGGACTGGCTGGGGCCGTGTGTCGACGGGGTGCTGCGCTGGAGCCAGGTCGAGCGTTTGGACCTCCATGGGGCGTTGGCCGCCCGGCTTGGCGCGCTGCGCGGCCTGCTGGACACCCTGGCGCCGACCCATTTCACGGTGCCCGGCGGCTCGCGCATCCGCATCCGCTACGATGTGGGCGCGACGCCCGTGCTAGCGGCACGCATTCAGGAGGTTTTTGGACTGACCGTCACGCCGCGCGTCGCCGGCGGACGCGTCGCCGTGTTGATGCATCTCCTGTCGCCGTCGCAGCGGCCGGTGCAGATCACCGCCGATCTCGAAAGCTTCTGGAATACCGGCTACACGCAGGTGCGCAAGGACCTCCGCGGCCGCTATCCGAAGCACGCCTGGCCGGAGAATCCGCGCGAGGCCGTCGCCACGCGAAGAAGAAAAGCGGAAAATTGAAAGCTGAACGGAGAAATCCATTGATTCCATCACGCGTATTCGCGCGCTTGTCTTTGCGTCGCGTGCATTTTTTTGGTATCTTCCTCTTTTCATTGGGCGTGTTGCCAGACCCGCAAGGCGGTTTAGGACAGAATTATGCAGATACTTAAAGCGATTTTTGGGACCAAGAATCAGCGCGACGTGAAGCGGATGCGTCCGATGGTGGAGCGGATCAACGCATGGGAGCAGCAGTATCAGGCGCTATCGGATGCGGACCTGCGGGCCAAAACGGCTGAATTTCGCGAGCGGGTGCGGCAGGGCGAGACGCTCGACAGCCTGCTGTTCGAGGCCTTTGCGGCGGTTAAAAACGCCTGTCGCCGGCTGTGCGGCACCCAACGGCAGGTGTGTGGTCACGATCTGCCATGGGAGATGGTGCCATTCGACGTGCAGCTCATGGGCGGCATTGTGCTGCACGAGGGAAAGATCGCCGAAATGCAGACCGGCGAGGGCAAGACGCTTGTGGCGACCCTGCCGCTCTATCTCAATGCACTCTCAGGCAAAAATGTGCATCTGGTGACAGTCAATGACTACCTCGCCCTGCGCGACTCGCAGTGGATGGGGGCCGTTCTGGAATTTCTCGGCCTGACGGTCGGCTGCATCCAAAATCACATGTCGCCGGCGGAACGCCGGCAGCAGTACGCCTGCGATGTGACCTACGGCACGAACAGCGAGTTCGGCTTTGACTACCTGCGCGACAACGGCATGGCCATGGATCCGTCCCAGGTGGTGCAGAACGGCCATGCGTTTGCAATCATCGACGAGGTGGACAGCATTCTGATCGACGAGGCACGGACGCCGCTGATTATTTCCGGCATTGCCCAGCAGGCATCGGCACACCAGTATGCGGAACTCAAGCCGCTGGTTGAGCGGCTCTTCAAGCGGCAGCAGGAGCTGTGCAACCGCCTGATCGGCGAAGCGAAACAGGCGCTGGACACCCAGGATCAGGAGACCGCGATGTGGCGGCTCTTCCAGGTCTACCACGGCACGCCCAAGCACAAACAGTTTCTCCACCTGCTGGAAGATGCGGCGGTGCGGAAACTGCACGAGCAGGTGGAGAGCATGATGCTCACCGAGATGCGCAAGGAGCAGGCCCGGGAGCTCCGCGAGGAGCTGTTTTTCACGATCGACGAACGGAGCCGCGAAGTCTCGCTGACGGACAAGGGCTGCGCGGCGATGAACCCCGACGACCCCTCGATGTACCTCATGCCCGATCTGATCACCACGATGTCGGCGATCGAGGGCGACACCTCGCTGGGCCTCGCCGAGAGAACCCAGCGCACGCAGGCGGCGCGGACCGATTTCATGGAGCGCAGCGAACGGGTGCGCAACGTGGATCAGCTTCTCCGGGCCTACAGCATCTACGAGCGCGATGTGGATTACGTGGTTCAGGAAAACCGGGTGCTGATCGTGGACGAGTTCACGGGCCGCATCCTGCCGGGCCGGCGGTGGAGCGACGGTCTCCACCAGGCGGTGGAATCCAAAGAGGGCGTGCAGATCGAGCGCGAGACGCAAACCCTGGCGACCATCACGATTCAAAACTACTTCCGCCTGTACAAGAAGCTGGCGGGGATGACCGGCACCGCAGAGACCGAGGCGGGCGAGTTCTCGGATATTTACAAGTTGGATGTGACGGTGATTCCAACCAACCGGCCGATTCGCCGCGTTGACCAGAACGATCTGATTTTCAAGACGCAGCGCGAGAAGTTCAAGGCGATCATCGAAGAGGTGTCCGAACGGCATCGCAACGGCCAGCCGGTGCTTCTCGGAACGGTGACGGTCGACACATCGGAGGTCATCAGCCGCATGCTGCGCATGGCCCACATTCCGCACAACGTGCTGAATGCCAAGAACCATGCGCGCGAGGCCGAGATCGTCTCGTCGGCGGGCCAGCCGGGAACCGTGACCATCGCCACGAACATGGCGGGCCGAGGCACCGACATCAAGCTCGGCGCCGGCGTGGTCTGGGCGCCCGAATCGGTGGTCAAGTCCCAGATCACGCTCGACGAGAAGCCGGCGGGTGAGGCCCGGACGCTGCGGGATCTGCTCAACGAGCGCCCCTGCGGACTCCATGTGATCGGCTCGGAGCGGCATGAATCGCGCCGCATCGACCGTCAGCTCCGCGGCCGCTGCGCCCGGCAGGGCGACCCCGGATCGTCCCGGTTCTACATTTCGCTGGAAGACCAGCTCATGCGGTTGTTCGGATCTGACCGCATTTCGGGAATCATGACCCGACTCGGCATGCAGGAGGGCGAGGCGCTCGAACACCGCTGGCTGAACCGTTCGGTCGAGACGGCGCAACGCCGCGTCGAGCAGCAGAATTTCTCTATCCGCAAGCGGACGCTTGAATACGACGATGTGATGAACAAGCAGCGTTCGGTGATCTACGAGCTGCGGGGCGAGGTCCTCTGCTCGGAATCGCCGCACGAGAAGATTTTGGACATCTTCAACGACCTGATTCTCTCGCAGTGCGAGGGGTTTCTCGACTCGCCGAAGGTCCGGGAGTGCCGTCCCGCGGAACTGGCCGAGGCGCTGATGACGGCGTTTCCGATTGCCGTGACCGCCGATGAGTTGGCGGCGTTTGCGGGCAAGCCTGAGGAGGCCGCCCAGCAGATGTATGCGCGCGTCGCCGAGGCGTACGAGGTGAAGTGCGCGATGGAGCCGCCGGCGTCGCTGGCGTTTCTGGAACGCCAGGTGGTGCTGAGCTGCATTGACCAGCAATGGCAGGAATACCTGCGGGCGATGGACGAGCTGCGCCACGGGGTGAGCCTGCGCGCCTATGGCCAGCGCGACCCGCTGGTGGAGTACAAGCGCGAGGCGTTCCAGATGTTTGAGGAGCTGGTCGAGCACATCAAGACCGATATCGCGCACACGGTCTTCCGCGCCACGGCGTCAATCGACAATTTCGACCGGCTGATGCGCGGCGGCGGCGTGCGGCGGCAGCAGACGATCCACCAGTCGGTTTCGCTGCTGGGCGCGGCCAATGCGGCCGGAATCATTCCAGCCGACGGCGACACGCAGTCGGTGACGGTGCCGGCCGGAGCGGCGGCGAATTTTGATGCGGCAGTGGATGCCATGGGCAAGCCCGCCTCGACGGCGCAGCCGGTCCGCCGTGACGAGCCGCGGGTGGGCCGCAACGACCCCTGCCCGTGCGGCAGCGGCAAGAAGCACAAAAAGTGTTGCGGTCAGAACGGGTAAGGGCGTGTGAGATGGGACGAAGACGGACGCGGCCGCCGGCGGACTGGCGGATGAGGAGGAGACTGATGAAACCGTTGCTGATCGTGATGTCCGCGCCGTCCGGCGCGGGGAAGACGACGCTGTGTGACCGGCTGCTGCAGGACTATCCCGAGATCACCTATTCGGTGTCCTGCACGACCCGCGACCCGCGCGGGCTGGAAGAGGACGGCGTGGACTATTTTTTTCTGACGCCAGCGGCGTTTGCGGAGCGGGTGGCGGCCCGCCGGTTCATGGAACACGCCACGGTTCACGGAAACCGTTACGGCACGCTGCGCGAACCGGTTGAGGAGGCGATGGCCGAGGGGCAGAGCGTGCTGATGGATATCGACGTCGAGGGCGCCTCCCAGGTGCGGGCGTTTGTGGAAGCGCTGCCCGCAGGGCATCTGATACGCGCGGGTTTTGTCGACATCTTTGTTCGTCCGCCCAGCCTGGCCGCCCTGCGCGTCCGCCTCGAAGGGCGGGGCGAGGATTCCGAGGAAGCAATGGATGTCCGGATGGAAAATGCCGCAGGCGAAATGGCGCGCGCCGACGAATTTGGCCACCAGATTGTCAACGACCATCTCGAGACCGCCTACCGCGAGTTGATCGAGGTGATCGAGGCGGCGGGACGCAGCTAGCAGAAAATCCAAAACGCCCACTCGGCAGCAGATCCGTCGGCTAATCGGCCGCCTTCGTGGCGGGCTTATCCATGTCGAACAGCAATCCGCGGCTGCGTTGACCGGTCTTGGCGTCGTAGAAGAGCACGAAGATGTTGCCGGGATCGGCATTGTAATCCATGCCAACCGGGTTATCCACAGAGGCTGCGATCTGCACCAAGAGCGTGTTTTCGCCCCGACGCAGCTTGAAGGGGCCTTGGGGCATCTTCGCGTTGGGTCTTGAGTCGTAGATCAGTTGGCCGTTGAGCAGGAAGCGGCCGACGAAGCGCCTTTCGGAGATGGGGGTCTCATTTTTTCTGTCTTCTTTGGTCACGCGATGGACCACCTGATCGTCCAAGCATGTATAGGCGACCGTCCGGCGGCCGGCCTTGACCGTCACATCGCGGTCGTCGGGCGACCAGACGCGGGTGGCCGCGCAAATGACGTCCAACGCCTTCGGCAAGGGTTTGAGATTGCCGAGCCAGATACTGCTTCCGAACGTCGCCTGCGTCCATCCCTTCTGGGGAACCGATGACCCGAAAATAGCTTTCGTGTTTCCAGACCAGGGTCCGTCGGAATCGAGCAGATCTCCAAGCTCCGCTGACCGCTCGATCATCTGAGAGATATTGGCGTCGCCGCCATCTTTGCCATACGCGCCGTCGCTATCCTTCATCAGCGGCATGGTGCTGGCGTTAGTGATCCACCAGCGCGAGAGGGTTCGCGCATCGACGATGGTTTCGCCGTCCTGGGACGATGCGGGCGCGAGCGTCGCGCGGTACGTGATGGGGTAGTGACCGTCGGGCACCGTGATGTCTTGCGGCCGGCAGGGAATGGTGACGCTGATTCCTTTCTTTGAGGGAATCTCGACGCGATGCGTCAGCTTCGGCATGACGATCTCTTGGGGCGGCTGCAGGTCAAGGGTGATCGTCTGTGCCGTGGCGGTGGCGTTGGTCACGATCAGCGCGGCGGCACCATCAATAAGCCCATTGATGACGGGCGGATCAACATCCCATGGGTTGGTCATCAAGCGCACGTTCTGCCGCGTTACGACGGTGCCGTCGGGGGTCTTGAGCCAGACGGGAATGGTGAGGTCGCGGCGCTGGATCTGTCGCGCGATCTTCCGGGCGATGATGACCGGTACTGAGAAGCGCGTCGTCGTATTCGGGGCGGCGGTGAACTGGCACGAAGCCACGCCTCCGGGGAAGCAGTTGGTGGGGATGGCCGAGCCGAGCTCGAGTTTCAGCGGTGCGTCGCCACCATTAAAGAACGTGCCGGCCAGATCGACGATGCCGATATCGGGAAGGCGCAGATCCGGAAGCGGATCGATCTGGAGGCTGTGTTGTTTCGGGCGCTCGTCGAGTTTCGCGGTCCAGCCGATGCCGACCGGATCCTGGTTGCCGCCGAGGGTGCGGATGGTCAAGGGGATTTCAACCCGTTGACCAGTGGCCATATTCAGCACCTCAAGCGTGGCCGGGCCTTCGGGCTCGGTGGCCATGATCCAATATTCAAAGATTCCGTTGCCGCCTTCGAACAGCCGGTGCTGGACCGTGTTCGGGACCGGTTCGTTCTTGGACCCCCGCCGCAACGTGCCGCGCAGGGTCGTGCTCCGCGCCTGCGGCTTGCCGTCGGTCCCCTGCAGCTCGCAATCGACGCGAAGCGAGCCACCGCGGCCAACCTCGGGACTGACGATGCGGGCGACGAATTTGCCGGCGGGCGCCTCGACGAGGCCAAGCACGACGCCGACGCCGGCCCGGACGGAAACGTCAACATGGCGCAGGCCCTTGGTCTCGACAACCGGGTAACTCCGGTCGTCGCGCACGTCGTAGAGGGCGACGATGCGTGGGTCGGCGATGACGATGCGCGCGGTCAGGAGTGACGGCAGGACGACGATCCGGTCGATCTCGACCTCCCGATCACCGGGCTCGAAGGTCAGTTCATACTCGCTCCCGGCAAACAATTCATAACTGGGCCCTGCGGCCTCCCAGACGAACCCATCGGTCGGAACCTCGGCGCGCAGTCTGGCGCCCCCGGCCTTGCCCCAGATGCCCGGCGGATCGTAGGCCTTGCCGTCGCGTTTCATGGCGAACCGAAGCGTGTATTCAGGCTTCCCGGGGGCGGTGCTCACCTTGCGACGGATCCAGACCTGCCCCTCCATCACCTCCGGACTCTTGAATGTGAGGGTAACCGGCGCCATGCCAGCTTTAAACGCGACCGGCTTGTCCGGGGCAAATCGGGCTACGGCCTGCTTTTCACGGGCGTCTATATCCCAGTTCGAGAGCGAGCCCTCGAGGACGCTGTTGGCCTGCATCAGGAGATAGCGCTGCGAACCGTCCTCGGTGTCGAGAATTCGACAGACGGCGCGTCGGTCGGTACGTCCGGCACTGTCGACAACGCGAAAGACGTCCTGCGACAGCCCCTGGCGTTCGAGCACGGCGAG
>VGWG01000094.1 GCA_016873675.1 Lentisphaerota bacterium
TGTGCATCAACGGAAGACGGGTAGCCATGGACATGCAGTATAGGAAATCTATAGCCCGTCAGCAAGCCTTTTCTTCTCTCTTTTAACGGGTTGCGTACATTTGCCCTGCCTTAGGCGAGGATTAGGGCGGCGCGCATGCCCTTGACAGTGTCCCCAGGCTTCTGGCATGCTCCATGCGTGACTCAGGGGGGTTCTTACTGAGACTTGCAGAAATGGGTCACAAGCATCTCGGTATCGCTATCGGGACCGAAAGCGGGTCTCGATCCCGATCCCGATAGCGATTTCGATCCTCTCGGCTTTTTTCTGCATGCGTTGTTGTTACTCACATTCGCAGAACTCTGTAATACGGCCATGATCCACTACACCGACCGCCTCTTTCGTCCGCCCGCCGAGGCGGAGAGCCTGATCTTCCAGGTCGCCCTGGGATGTCCGCACAACACCTGCCGTTTCTGCGGCATGTACAAGGGGGTGCCGTACCGCGTGCGGCCGCCGCAGGAGGTGCTCGCCGAATTCGCGCACGCGGCGCGGCGGTGGCCGGAGACGCGGCGGATTTTTCTCGCGGACGGCGACGTGATGGCGCTCCCGTTCGAGCGGCTGCGGACGATGCTCGATGCCCTGAATCGCCTCTTTCCTCAGCTCGCGCGGGTGAATCTCTACGCCAACGGCAGTTCCATTAACGCCGCGAGCGACGCCGAGTTGTCGGCGCTCCGGGAGCTCAAGCTCAGCACGCTGTACGTGGGACTCGAGACCGGCGACGAGGAGCTGTTGCTGCGCGTGGCGAAGGGCGAGACCGCAGCCGGCATGTGCAAAGCCGTGCGGCGGGCTCAGGCGGCCGGCCTCAAGTGCTCGGTGATGGTGCTGCTCGGACTCGCCGGCAAAGCCGGGGCGGCGCGGCATGCGGAGGCGACCGCAGCAGCACTGAACCGGATGCAGCCGCGCCTCCTCTCCGCCCTGCGGTATGTGGAGGTGCCCGGCGCCAGCATGTTTGAGGGCTACCGAACGGCCTCGGCATACGACGCCGTCAGTGAATTGATCCGGCTTCTGCGCGGTCTGGAACTCACGCAGACCGTCTTCCGCGCCAACCACACCTCGAACCCCGTGCCGCTGGAAGGCCGGTTGCCCCGGGATCGCGAGGCGCTGATCACGCAGTTGGAGCGCCTCCTCCCCCGCCTCGATCAGAGCGGCCCGGGCCGACTCCCCTTCTCGCTGTGAGCCGATGAACGTCCCCCTGCTTGCACCTGCGGACTCGTCAACCGATTCTGCCTCCGGTCGGTGGACGACCACGAGTCAGGAGTAACCCTCATCAGAACTGCCAGGCGCGCGTGAGTCTCCTTGCCACACCCCCCGCGAGTTGGTATCTTGAACCGCATGACGTCCCCGAGGGTTTTTCTTTGATCCAGTGCGCAGACAGCATGAGCGACCGAGACATTCAGCGCGGCTTGCGCCGCAGCGTTATCGCCTCGTCCGTCTGCATGTTCTTCGCGGCGGTTTCCGGCGGCATTCCCTATGCGATGCTGCTGGACCGGCTGCAGGCCAGCGGCACCGTTCAGGGCCTGGCGGCGATGGCCGGGCAACTGGCCCTGGCCTCGATGCTGGTCAGCGCCATCTTTTCCGAACGCATCAGCAGTCGCCGCGCCGTGTGGCGCTGGTGCCTGCTGGTCAGCCGCTGCCTGTGGTTCGTGCCCCCTGTCCTCATCTGGCTCCGTCCGCAACCCTCAACCGCCGCCTTCATCATCGGCATCTCCTGCATCTCCGGGCTGATCGGCAACATGGGAAGCGCCGTCTGGCAGAGCTGGATGGCCGATCTGATCCCGGAGAACGGCCGCAGTTCGTTCTGGAGCACGCGTCAGAGCTGGACGATGCTCACCTTCCTCGTCAGCATGGGCCTCTCGGGCTGGCTGCTCGATGCGTTTGATGCGGGCAATCCCAATGCCTCCACCCTGGGCTTTGCCTTTCTCTTCTTTCTGGCGGCCATTTCTGGCGTCTCCGACATCCTGATCCATTGGTCGGTTCCCGAACGCCCGGCGAAGCAGGCCGCGAGCCTCGTCCCGCTCGCGCGGCGCCTCCTCATTCCGCTCCGCCACCCCAGTTTCCGCAACCTCGCCCTGGCCACGGGGTTCTGGACCCTCTCCTGCACCATCGTCGGAGCCTTCAGCGCGCTCTACTTGAAGCGTGTCATGCACGCCACCTACACCGAATTGTCGGTCAGCCCGATTGTCGGCGCCCTGAGCTGCATCCTCGCGGGCATCTTCGCCAGTTACATCATCGATCGCGTGGGGCCCAAGACGCTGGCGTCGGTGATGATCATCATCTGCCCCTGCTTCGGCCTCTCCTGGTTCCTGATCACGGATGACCCCGTCTCGTTCACGATCCCCCTGCTGCATCTGACTGTGGTCACCAAACAGGCGATCGTTCTCCTCGGGGTTTCCACGTTTCTGTGCGCCGGCCTCTACTCCGTGATCGGCCTCTGCCACCTCAGCCTCGTCGCGGCGATCGCCCCCAAACGAGGCCGAACCGTGGCGATGGCCGTGCAGTGGACACTGATCGGGCTGATTGGCGCAATCGGTCCCTTGATCGGCGGATTCATTATGGATGCGTGTGGCGACGGGTTCGACCTGTTTCTGCGCGGTCAGACCCGGCTGAATTACATTCACATCCTCTGTCTCTGTCACGCGGCTGTCGCCTGGTTCATCGCCCTGCCTTTGTTCCGTTCGATCCGGGTTCGGCGCGAGACGCTCAGCCTGCGTCGCGCCATCAGCCTGCTGGTTCCCGTCAATCCGCTCCGCTTCGCATCGGGTATCTATTACGGCCGCATCATCAACCTCCCCGCGACACCCGAACGGCGGCTCCGGGCGGTCGAGGCGGTCGGCGACACCGGCGCCGAGATCGCCGTCACCGACCTCTGCGCCAAGCTCGGCGATCCCTCGCTCGACGTCCGGGAGGCCGCCGTCGTATCGCTCGGGCGCATCGGCTCACACGCCTCGATCACCCGACTGCTGGCGGTGATCCAGGATCCGGAGAGCGATCTGACCGTCTGCGCGCTGCGGGCCTTGCGCGAGACCCTGCGCGAGGCCGGACGCGAAAAACCGATGTTCAATCCCGTGGGCGCTCTGCTGCAGCAGCCCGACGACACACCGGATTGTATCCAGATCGTCGTGAATGGCGTCCGCCCGCTCCTCTCCCACCCGAACATCGAGGTTGTTCGCGAGGCGTCCCGCGTCCTGGGCTGGACGCCCGATTCCGCCGCCCGCGACGCCCTGCTCGGACTCATTTACGCAACCCGCATCGACTCCATCGCGCTCGCCGCCGCGGCCGCGCTCGGCCGACAGGGCGACGTCACCGCCGTCTATGCGATCATCCCCCGCATGCGAGCCACCGCCAACGCCGCCTTCGAGAAGACCTTTGCCGTGGCGGCCGGCGATTTGCTCGGCGAGCCGGACGGCTTCTACAAGATGCTGACCCGCGAGGAGCAGACCCACAGTTCCGCGCTCTCCGACCTGGTCCGGCGGCTCACCGCGAACAGCGCCCGGCTGAAAGCCGACAAGCCTGGCCGGTTCCTCTCCGAAATGGAATCGGCCCTGGCCGGAATCGAGAATCACTACGAGGCGCGCCACCTAGTGCCCTGCGCCGACAGCGCCCTGCGCATCGCCCGCCTCTTTGCCCAGCACCGGTATCAGATTGCCGAAGACCTGCCCATTTTTGGTTTTCTGCCCGAGCTCGAGCGGCGCGATCCGCGTTTCGCGGCGGGCGCGTGGTTCATTGCCCTGCTCACCGGCGCCTTTGCCCGAGCCGACCCACCTCCGGCGATGCGCCCGGTCCGGTCGCTCGTTGAAATCCAGCTCGCCGTCTACGTCCTCTCCGCCTGGGCCGACGACCTCTTTCGAAAACCCCGGAACGCCCCGTCGTACACTCTGGCCATGCCAAACACTGAGGGCCCGCCGCCATGACCCCACTCCACCACGACTATTTCTCAGCCAACCGCGAGCGCATCCTCACCGCCTGGTGCGATCTGCTGCGCATCGAATCGGTCAGCGCCGACGCATCGGGGCTGGCGCATTGCGCACGGGCCGCAGCCTGGCTGAAGCGCTGGCTCAAATATGCGGGATTTCAGACCGAGGTCGTCCTGCCACCGAATGGCCGGCCCATCGTTTGGGCCGAACGGCCCGGTGTCCCGTCCGCGCCCGCAGTCCTGTTCTACGGCCATTACGATGTCCAGCCTGCGGACCCCGTCGCCGCCTGGAGGCATCCCCCTTTCGATCCGGTCTGCGTGGACGGTCGCATCTACGCCCGCGGCGCAGAGGACAACAAGGGGCAGCTTTTCGCCTTCCTGCAGGGGGTTGCCGCGCGGATCGGTGCCGGCCTGCCGCTGCCCACGCTGCGGGTGCTCCTCGAGGGCGAGGAGGAGTGCGGCAGCCCGTCCCTGCTGGCCTGCGCCCACGACCCGACATGGCGCAAGCGCCTCGCGGCCGACATCCTCCTCGTCTGCGACACCAGCATGCACTCGTGCGGCCAGCCCGCGATCGTCGCCGGTCTGCGCGGCATGCAGACGCTGACCATCACCCTTCGCGGCCCGTCGCATGACCTCCATTCCGGCTCCCACGGCGGCCTCGCCCCAAATGCCGCCCAGGGCATGGCTGAACTCCTCGCCTCGCTCCACGACCCGCAGGGCCGCATCGCCGTCGCCGGGTTCCTCGACGGATGGGCCGCGCCCTCCGCGGATGAGCGCCGCCTGGCCGAAGCGGTCCCGTTTGACCCAGCGGCCTACATCAGCGAAACGGGCGCGCCTCCCGAAGGCGGCGAACGGGCGATTCCTCCCATCCACCGGACCGCCTTTCACCCCACCATTGAGGTGAACGGGGTTCACTCCGGATATGGCGGACCGGGCTCCAAAACGATTATCCCCGCCGAAGCGGTGGCCAAGCTCAGCGCCCGTCTCTGTCCGGACCAGAACCCGTCCCGGACTATGGACGCGCTCGCCGCGCACCTGCGCGCCCACTGTCCACCCGGGTTGACGCTCGAACTCTCCGACGTCCGCAGCGGATCCCGCGGCTTCCGGCTCCCCCTCGATTCGCCCCTCTTCCGCTTGGCCACAGACGTGCTGACTCGGATGGATGCGCGCGGCCCCCTCTTCTTGTGGGAGGGTGCCTCGATTCCGATCATCGCCACCCTGCAAGAGGTGTCCGGCGCCGCCCCGCTCCTCGTCGGATTCGGCCGCGAGGAGGACCATATCCACGCCCCCAACGAATCGTTCGGACTGGATCAGTTCCAGCAGGTCATGACCTACGCCGATGCTATGTTGGGCGCGCTGGTGTAGCGGCCGGAATCGGAAGAACCCGTGAACCGTGCGCCCGGTTTCACCGGCCGCCGACGAGCACGTCGACGCCCGCGCGGCGCAGGGCGCGGTGCATGGGCGCGGGCGGAGGACGGTCGGTCAAAAGGGCGTCGATGGATGCGAGCGGGCAGATCAGGCACATGGCCCGGCTGCCGATCTTGGAGTGATCCGCCAAGATCACCACCTGGTCGGCATGCGAAATCATGACCTTCTCGGATTCCACGACCTGTTCGTTGGTATTGAACACGCCGTCCTGGGTGATCCCGCCGACGGAGAGAAACGCCCAATGCGCATGGTACTGGGCCAGGTTGTTCTGCGCAACCGGGCCGACCAGCAGGCCGGATTGCGGGTAGAGCAGTCCGCCGGTCAGAAAGACCTCCCAGCCCGCGTCGGCTGAACGTTCGTCGAGTGCGGCAGCCAGGCGGATGGAATTGGTGATGATCCGGAGCTTCATGCGCGGCAGGCACGCCGCCAGTTGAAAGGTCGTGGTGCCGCCGTCGATGACGATCACGTCGCCTTCCCGCAGCAGTTTGACGGCGCGCCGGGCAATGGCGCTCTTAGCCGCAGCGTTGCGGATCTCGCGGCTGGCAAAGGGGGTGTCGTGGAAGGCGGGCGGCAGGCGCAGCCCACCGTGCACGCGGATCACGCCGTGCTGTCCGGCCAGTTTGTCGAAATCGCGACGGATGGTGGCCGGACTGGCCCCGGTGAGACGTACCGCAGCTTCCTGAGACAGAACGCCGTGCCGACGCAGCTGATGATGAATCCGGTTGTGTCGTTCGGCTTCGATCATGCGGATTCTCCGATGCCGTGCACCAGCGGGGGCATCGCACGGCAGGTCAATCCCAGTTAATGATCACCTTCAGGCTATCGCTGTCGGCCGACCGGGACAGCGCTTCCTGGATTTGCGAATGAGGGAAGCGCTCGGTTGGGTTGGTCATCCGGTCCAGCAGGGGCAGGCGTCTGTCGTTGATGAGCGCATGCGCCAGTCGGATGCCGTGCATGCCCGAGCCGTGCGTGGCCTGGTAGCATTGCAGCTTGTAGTGGATATCGTTGTTGAGGTCCACCGTGTGCGCGATGCGCGGTTTGCCGCTGGCGCCTTTGACGCCCGCGTGCCCGTCCAGCACGGTGCCGTAGCCCATCAGTTGCACCGCCAGCTCGTAGGCCGGAGCACAGGGCGCCGTGACCATGACAAAGTGCGGCTCGTTGAACGGCCGGCACGCCGCGAACACACGAGCCACGATGGTGTCATCCCAGCGCAGGCCAATCACCCGCGGATCCGCAAAATCGCGCAGCACCCGTTCCAGGCGTTCGGCGCCGCGGTTGATCAGGATCACTTTGCGGGCGTTCATGGCCAGAGCGCATTGCAGGGCATAGGTGCTTTGCGAGCCGGACCCGATGAGCACCACCACGCGCTTCTCTATGCAGTTGTTCACCCGCGTCAGCCCCTCGAGGCAGCAGGCCAGCGGCTCCAACTGGCAGGCATGGTCCGGTGAGATATCCGGGTTGAATTTCACAATCGGGCCGCGCGCAACCAACCAGTCCGGCAGGATGGCGTGGGATCGGGCAAAGCCGGGGAACTCATGGCCCGTGGCATGTGTCTGCGGGCAGGAGGTCCAATCTCCGGTGCCGGTCTCGCCGCAGTACATGCAGGCGGGGTCCGGACAGGGGATGTCGCATCCCAGTCCGATCAGATCGCCCGGAGCAAACGCCGTGACCCCGGTGCCAACGGCTTCCACCTGGCAGCAGGCCTCGTGCAGGATAATGGCCGGCCATTTCCGGATGCGTGCGAGCCCCTGCTTGTGGATGACGACGTCCGACTGGCAGACTGCGGTTCGACGCGTGCGGACCCTGATTTCGCCCGGCTGCGGGTCTGGCAGGTTTTCCTCGATGGGGGTGAAACGACCGCCGGGTTTGTCGAGGTAGTAGACGAGATTTTTCATGAAACGCCTTTCGTGTTCTTTCCGTGGGTGTGCCGTTGCCGCGGCACGCCATTTCCGATCAGCACCTTGGCGGAGAAAGCGGTGCGGTCTCGGATCATTTCGAAGGCCTGCACGCCGTGCGACAGCGGGAGCGTGTGCGTAATCAGGGACTTGAGTGTGAGCTGGCCGTTGGCCATGGCCTGCAGCGCGGTGGTCCAGTCGTTGTCGTTTCCGGTGGCGCTGTAGACGGAATTCCATGTGCCGTGAAGGCTGATTTCGCGGCGCATGGCCTGGGAGATGAGCGCGGCGGGCAGGACGACGTCGGCAGAGGGGTTGCCCATCAGCACCACACGGCCGTTCCAGCGCGCGGCTTCAATGGCCTGCGCCAGGGTCAGAGGCACGCCGGCCGCCTCGATGCACAGGTGTGCGCCATGTTCTGACGTCAGCCGGTTGATCGTTTTCACGGGCGGATGCTCGTGGGTGTGAAAGACCTGCGTAAAGCCGGCGGATCGGGCGAGTTCCAGCTTGCCGGGATCAATGTCGAACAGGACGATCTGAGACGCGCCGCTGCTCCGGGCCCACTGCGCCAGCATGATGCCGATCGGACCGGCGCCAAAGATGGCGATCGTCTCCCCGGGCGACACGCCCCCTCCACGGCGCAAGGCGTGCAGGGCCACAGCGGCTGGCTCGGTCATGGCGGCTTCCTCGAGCGAGACGCCCGGCGGCACAGGAAGCAGGTTTTTCACTGGCGCAACCACGTATTCGGCGAAGCCGCCGTCGCAGCGGGATCCGAGGTAGTTGTATTTCTCGCAAGAGGGATACTGCCCGACTTCGCATGCCGGGCATTTGCCGCACCAGATCAGGGGGAACACGGCCACCGGATCACCGGGTCGGCAGGTGGTGACATCCGCGCCGCAGGTGTCGATCACGCCGGCAAACTCATGGCCACAGATGGTTGGAAAATGATAGGTTCCTTTTTTGAACACGCGGGGAATATCCGAACCGCAGACGCCGCAATAGGCGACCCGGATGCGCACTTCCCCGGGACCCGGTTCCGGAACCGGCACGGTTTCCCAGCGGTGGTCACCCACCTGATGCAGCACGAGGGCTTCCATGGATCTAGCGTTCATGCGTCGTATCCCTTTGACGTAATCCGGCCTCAATGGCAACCTGCATTTTCCGCTGATTCTCTTTCAAACTGGCCTCGCGAGAGTAGAGGCTGCTGGAGCCTGCCACCAGATTGCTCGCACCCGCTGCCACCATGGCCGGGATGTTCGCAAAGCTGACGTTGCCGTCGACCTGGATGGCAATATCCGTCCGGCCATGCGCATCGAGGAAGCGACGGCAGTCTGCCAACTTGCGGAGACCGGAGGCGACCATCTGCTGACCGGCAAAGCCGGGATTGACCGTCATGATCAGGACAAAGTCAATGCGATCCAGCACATACTCCAGCACCGAGAGCGGCGTAGCAGGATTCAGGGCCACGCCGGTGCGGATCCCGGCATCGTGGCTGATGGCGAGCGCCCGGTCAAGGTGAAGGGTGGACTCCGCATGCACGGAGATCATCTGCACCGGGAGGCCCCGGGTTTTCTCGATGAAGAAGACGGGGTCGTTGACCATCAGGTGCAGATCAAAGGGGAGGGCCGTCTTGCGGCGCAACTGGGTCAGCATTTCGAGCCCGAGCGGCAGATTCGGCGTGAAGTGTGCGTCCATGATGTCGAGATGGAGATAATCCGCGCCCACGGCTTCCAGGCGGCGCACGCTCTCCTCCAGGTTGCACAAGTCGCAGCACATCAGCGACGGCGCGATCTCCACGACAGGCCGCGTGCGCTGCGGGACGGTTGGGAGGGCGGTCGTGGGCTGCGGCAGGGGCTGAGTTGCATCGGCTTCGCCGAGGAACGTCTCCTTTAGATAGCGCAACGACTGCCGCATCTGGTCCTCGAGCAGATGATCGCTGTAGTCGCGTCCCAGCTTGGGACCGCCGAATTCCAAGTAGCCGATCAGGTGGTCCACGGGCAGTTTGTCGGCGCGCCTCAGCAGAAAATCGCGCACGGCTGTGGCGTCCACGATTCCGCGTTTCCGGTCCGCTGGCGTGAAACCGAACGTGCTGTCGAACCGGGCATCTGTGTTCTTCAGGTGCAACTCGTACAGATAGGGCAGGCAGGGTTCCAGCAGCGCGTAGTTGTCGAACTGCACGACACCGGCGCGGTCGGCAAACCCATGCGCGACATCGGCGCAGAACAAGGCCTGGCTGGTGTTCGGATGCGCCTGGTGAAACCGACGCAGCGTTTCGCCCATAGCGCGGATTTCCTCCGGCAGCGTGGGCGGTTCAGCCTGGCAGGACATGGGCTCGATGGTGAGGAACGGCACGCCATGCGCGTGGGCAAAGGCCATCAATTCCTGCATATGATGCAGGTAAGTGGCCCATCCCTGCGGCTTGGTTCCCATCTGGTCGCGCAGCACGGCGCCGGGGTTGTGGCCGACGGCCGCGGCGCCGAGCAGGGCGCCAACCTCGATATAGCGCTCGAAGTTCCGGCGCGCCACGGCCGCCCAGGCCGGGTCGTTTTGGAAAAAACCGCCCAGCTCCCGGTGCGTGGTGAAGAGACTCGTGATTTGGATGCCAAAGTCGTCCGCCTGTCGCCGCAGCCGGACAAACCACTCATCCGGCAGATGGTAGACCTCGAAAAACGATCCGAGTTGGAGGTGGCGCACGCCCTCCTGGCTCATCAACCGGAAGAGCCATTCGTAGGAGTAGCGGTATTCGATGGGGTCGGCTTTGACGCCGAGGGCGAGCACGAGCGGTTTCATGAGCGGGTTCCCGGGGTTTTCAAAGGAGATCATAGTAGCTCAAAACCGCTCACGCGTCAACTGCCGGATCACCGCTGGCGATGACGGGGGGTGTGATTTTGTTTCGTTGAAGATCAAGCGGCAGAGCGTAGGTGCGCGAGTATGGCGCTGATGCAGATGGCGTTTTTGTGTCGCCAGTGCATGCCCGCCTGTTTGCA
>VGWG01000095.1 GCA_016873675.1 Lentisphaerota bacterium
GAGAAACTTGCAGGCCTCCAGGCGGACCCGCTTCGCTGCGGCATCGGCCGGCGCATCCACGCCGTCGAACGCCACGCTCTCGCCCGGACCGGATCCCACGATGTCAACCGTCTCGTTCGTCCCATGCGAATAGATCGCCAGAGTGCCGAACGACGCCGGCGGCACGGCATCGGCGACACACCAGCCCTCGCGCAGGGCGACCTTGCCCTGCCTCAGGAAAAAGCCCAGACCGTTCTTGAACACGGTCACCGACGAGACCTGGGGTTTCCACAGATGGGCGTTGTTCTTCTGTTCGTCGGATCGGCCCGACGAGACCGCGCCAATCATCAGCGCGGCAATAATGACTCGGACTCGTGTGTGATTCATGGTGGCCTTTCTGTGACGGAGCTGTGGAGCCTGCTGGCTCCTCGTCACGGAGTCATTGAAACATTTTGGAGAACCAGAGGTGTCAGATGCAAGCAAAAAGGATGTAAGATGTTTGTCATAGTATTCTGACTTCTCTCTTATATAACGCTCAGCCGGTCCTTGACCTGTGCCGTGAGCACCGCCGGCTCACGGGGGATGCTGCCCAGCTCGGCGCGGTCGAGCAGATCGGCGGGGCGGAGTTCTTCGCCCCACGCCGCCCAGCCGCACCACCAGGCGAGCACGCCGACCACCGTTTCGGGGCGGACGCCCGCCGCGCGGATGGCGGCGAGCCGGGTGTCGCCATGGCGCTTGGCCAGCCTCCGGCCCTCCGCGCTGACCACCAGCGGCACGTGGATGAAGCGGGGCAGCGTCAGCCCCAGAGCGTGGTAGAGCAGGAGCTGCCGGTGCGTCGCCGGAAGCAGGTCGTCGCCGCGAACCACCTCCGTGATCGCCATCGCCGCATCGTCGGCCACCACCGCCAGCATATAGCCCGCGCCGTCGGGGTCGCGGGCGATCACGAAATCGCCGACGGTCTCGCCGACCCGCTCCCGCTGCGGACCGTGGAAACCGTCGTCAAAGACGGTCTCCGCCCCACCGGGCACGCGAAACCGCCACGCGGGCAGCCGCCCCGGCGGGAGGGTCGCGGCGGCGGCGGCATAGCTGCCGAACCGTCCGCGGCACGTCCCGTCGTAGGCCGGGCCGTCCTCCCCCGCCTGCGGCGCCGATTGCCCCGCCTCGACATCGCGCCGTGTGCAGACGCACGGATAGACCAGCCCCCGTTCCTGAAGTCGCAGCAGCGCTTGCCGGTAAAGCGGGCGTCGCGCCGTCTGCACATAGGGCGCGTGCGGACCGCCCACGTCGGGGCCTTCGTCCCAGTCCAGGCCGAGCCAGCGGAGATCATCAATCGCCGCCTGCGCCGTGCCGGGCTTGACCTTGGGATGGTCGAGATCCTCCATCCGCAGCACCACCCGCCCGCCCCGGCGCCGGGCGAGCAGCCAGGCGACCAGGAACGTGCGCGCATTGCCCAGATGCAGCGCGCCCGTGGGACTCGGCGCCAGACGGCTGCGAATGGACGTTTCTTGATTCACCGATTTCATTCCCCGTTTCGGTTTCCCAAAATCATCGAGCAGGCACTATTTCCACATGCCACGGTTCGGGCATGGGCGCGTCGAAGTCATCGGCCAGAACGACGGTTCGACCACGAAGCGGGTGGCGCGTCTGACGGTTTTTGCCTAACATGATTGGTACGATCATGGCGACCGGTGTTCCGTAACGCCTGACCATCACCGGCTCGCGCGTCTGCTCAACCCCTTCAATGAGTCCGGGAAGGCGGTTCCGCACCGCCGAAATATTTAACGACTTCATGGGAGTCTCTCCTGTCTTGTACAACGAGAGTTGCACATCTCGAACCGGTTGTCAACGCGAGACGTAATGCGGATGGGAAACGCAAGGCCCGTCCCGAATAGCGCTAAGTTAAGGGTCTATTGCCTTCTTAATCCTAATCGTAATCTTAATCTTAATCTCTTGGTGGAGCACGGATTACGATTAGGATTAGGATTACGATTACGATTAGGATTAGGATCGGAAGCATCGCTTAACTTAGCACCATTCAGGCCCGTCCCTATGCGGCTCCAAGGAGAAGGCGCCGCCGTTGTTGTTTGGCGCGGGCGATCCGGCCTTGCTTCAGGGTGGTGGCCTCGCAATCGTTGGGTCCCGCGACGTGGATGATGCCGGACAAGCGTTTGCCGGTGATGTCGCCCGGTGGTGCGCGCGCGGAGGTATGCCGGTTATTTCTGGCGGTGCACGCGGTGTTGACCAGATTGCCTATGGCGTGTTGCCTGCCACCATTTACGAAGCGGTGTTGCCTGTGATCGAGGCGGCCTTGTCGAAGCCGACGGGGGCGGCCGAGTTGGCGACACGGCTTGCGGTTTCCAAGGCGCAGTTGGAGATCTGGCTCAGCAGGCGGTGAGCGAGAAGAAGGTGAAGAAGTTGATAAAACCAGTACGGTATGCACGGAGAACCTGTCCCTGTTGACTTTCATCAAGCGCCATGCGGGACCAGCACCGGAGCCGATGTCCCGGTATTCGCCGGCAGATGACCGTGCAGACGATCCGAACGCATCACTGTTTCTCGTTCCGTTGTCTTTCTCATTAGCGGCGCGGCGGGGACGCCGCTGCCTGTGGCTGACGATGCGGCAAAAATCATCGGTGATTGGTGCGGGCGCGCAGCGCGGGGGGCGGCGGCGTCCCCGCTGCGCCGCAGGCCAATGGGTCAGTATGCGTCGGACCTGCGTTCGCCGCAGGCCGATGCGATCAGTCGAGGAGGTGTACTATTTCCTCCGTTTTCCATGGGTGTCTTTCACGCTGGCTTCTCCTCTCTCCAATCATGTGAATCTTGTAATCCTGTCAAACATGCATGTCCGTCTAGCCACGCAATTTCAGACAGGATTACATGATTTGCATGATTGAGATGGGTAACGCAAGGCCCGTCCCTTGCGGACCCGGTTCTGCCTAGTCTTCAACTCCTGTGAACACGAAATCGAGTTTCTCATAGAGCCCCCGCTCGACCTCGTCGTCTTCTTCAACCCAGGCGTCGAAGGCCGGGCGCTTCTCTGCGATGATTGTGAGGGCACGTTGAACCATCTTGGTGGCAAGTCCTTGGCGCCTGTATTCAGGTGCAACAGCAATGTGCTGGATGCTGCCGCCCTGATGCAGGACCTTGCGAACAGGGTCGGGTTCGCAGGCGTTGACCAGGCACACGCCAACAATGGCTCGTGAGGACCGTAAAGACACAACCGTTGATGCGCTCATCGCGAGTTTGACGTCACCGTGCTTCCGGTGGTGATCGAGCCATCTGTCTACTTCAAATATGCCCTGTTCGACCGTTCCTCCTTCGGAAAGGTGGTACAGCGGGCACTTGATCGCATGATAGAACTCGCCGATCTGCTTCTTGCGGGATTCCACCAAGGGCTCGGAAACAAGTTCTTCTCCCCAGTCGATCTCGAACTTGGCCGTGTGTCGTATCATCTGAAACGCCATGTCTTCCTCCCTTGGCATCAACCGCAATGCCCTCCGCGAAACTGAGTGCGACCATGACAAACAAATGGAAAGAGATTGCAGACCAAACTTCAAGCGAAACAAGTTGGGAATGAAATACAATACCACTGTCAAGACCGCACCCCACAATAGTGCTGCTGGAACCAACTTGATCATATTCATTCCCTCGGGGATTCCTCGGCGAAACGCTTCGGAGAATAACCCTAAAATGAGCCTCAATATCAGCAACCCTACCGCCGACCCCACCGTTACACGAAGAGTTCGCCACATCAGTTGTTTTATCTGGCTTGATACGGGGATTGCCTCTTGTGAAACTTTCGAGATCTGATCGATTTCGATATGTGCCAGTTTGGCTTTATCACCCACAGCCAATGGTCCCTCTAATGCGATCTCCAAGACAAGCCTGCTGTTGTCGCGATACAGCAACGCTTTTCTCATAACCCCCTCAAATGCGTTCCCTGTGGTAAGAGCGATCCCGAGTTGTTCTTCTGTTGAAGCATATTTATGAGGAATATAACACTCAAAACAGGATGCGCTGCCGAAACAGCGATTGCAGTATCTCGCGATGGGATCATCGTTGCTCCAGGAACTCAGCTTATTACCACAAGTAGCGCAGTTATTCATGTTACCTCTCGCGTTCAATTGAAAAGCTGAAAAGCTGAAAAGGGGGGCGCGGAATGCGCAAAAAAGCACCAGGAGGCAGTGCGAAAAGGGGGAACTTGGCAACAAAACAGTAGATATATAGAGGGGCATGTGATCCCGAACGAACCGACCCGATGAAAGGATGGAGCTATGAGCGACCCTTTGATAACTGACCCGGTGACGCCACCTGCGACACCGCCCGCCGTGACGCCGCCGGTGACACCGCCCGCCACGCCGCCTGCGACGCCTCCCGCGACACCGCCAGCCACGCCGCCCGCGCCGCTCGCCGCGCCGCTAGTTACGCCGCCCGCCACGCCGCCCGTGACACCGCCTGCGACGTCCTCGGCGCCGCCTGTCACACCGCCGCCTGTGCCGCCTCTGGATCCGGCTGCGGCGCTGAAGGCGGAGAACGAAACTTTCAAAAGTGAGATCACGCGCCTGAACGGGTTGCTCGGTCAGGCCGCCAAGACGCCATCCAGTTCGATGCCTCTGGCGAAGACCGCCGAGACGGCCGAGGACTGGCTGGCAAAGGAAATCCAGAAACAGGGGTAACACATCATGCCTCTTCCGCTCGATCTATGCGGGCGGCAAGGCGGCGTTCAGCGGCATGCAGGCTGATGACTTTATCAGCCTGCCGGACATTTTGCGCGCGGTGGACCAGATCGCCGGTATTCCGGCGGTCGGAGCGGGTTTCGCCACGATCGAGGACCTGTTGTCCGGAGACAGCGGCACGCCCCTCCTGATGGATGTTGTGTGTTGGATGTTTAACGTTGGTTCAACAAAGGTGCCAGACTCTCCGTTTACGCCGCCCCCGGTGACGCGGTGACGCCCCACATTCGGTTTCTGGTTTGACAGATCGGGGCGGATACTGGCATCATAAGGTGCCTTTAACAACGAGATGTTTAAGAACCCACAGACACTGGTCTGCGCAATGACGCTTTCCCTGAACCCTGATCCCTGAACCCTGGAACCTTTTGCCATGCCCAAAGCCTGTGAATTGAAGCGAAATGACCTGGTCGAAATCCAGGGAATGCCGTATCTCGTTGAAACTCTTTCTGTTTCAACACCGTCGGCACGGGGCGCGGCGAGCATCTACCGCTTTCGCTTCCGCAATATCGTCACCAAGACCAAGCAGGATGTCGCGTGCAAGGGCGATGAGTCCTTTGGCGCCATCTCGGTCGAACGCCGCGAAGTGCAGTACCTGTATGAGCAGCAGGGCCGCTATACCTTCATGGCGCTGGATGACTTCTCGCAGTTCGAACTCAACGCGGACGTTATCGAAGACCAGCTTCTGTATCTGGTCGCGGACATGGAGGGGATCACGGCGCTGGTCTCCGACGGCAAGGTGCTGACGATCGAGATGCCGGTCAGCGTTGAGCTGACCATCGTCGAGACCGATCCGATTGTGCGCGGCGCGTCGGCGACCTCGCGCACCAAACCCGCCAAACTGCAGACCGGACTGGTCGTGCAGGTCCCCGAGTACATCACCACCGGCGAGCGGATCAAGGTTGACACCCGCACCGGCGAATTCACCAAACGCGCCTAACCCCAAATCAGGAACACTCCCATGAACAGTGACCAGGTCAAATCCGGTTTCCAACGCGCGCCTCATCGCAGCCTCCTCATGGCCACAGGCGTGAAGCGCGAAGATTTTTCGAAGCCCTTTATCGCGGTCTGCAACTCGTTCGTTGAGATCATCCCCGGTCACGTCCACCTGAACAAAGTCGGCGAGTGGATCAAGACCTGCATCCGCGAGGCGGGCGGCGTCCCCTTCGAGTTTAACACCATCGGCATTTGCGACGGCATCGCCATGGGGCACGCCGGCATGAAGTATTCGCTGCCGAGCCGCGAGTTGATCGCCGACTCCGTGGAATCGATGGTCCGGGCGCACTGCTTTGACGCCATGATCTGCATTCCCAACTGCGACAAGATCATCCCCGGCATGATTCTCGGCGCCATCCGCGCCAACATCCCGACGATCTTCGCCAGCGGCGGCCCGATGCGCGCGGGTTCGCTCGACGGCAAGCCCATGGATCTGATCTCCGTTTTCGAGGGGGTCGCCCAGCTCAAGAATGGCACGATCACGGAGGAGCAGCTCACCCGCGTCGAGAAGGCCAGTTGCCCCGGCTGCGGCTCGTGCTCCGGCATGTTCACCGCGAACTCGATGAACTGCCTCTGCGAGGCGATCGGGCTGGCGCTCCCCGGCAACGGCTCGATCCTCGCCGAAGATCCCGCCCGCAAGGATCTGTGGCGGCGCGCAGCCCTTCGCGTGGTGGAACTGGCCAAGGCCGAGGGCCCGCGGCCGCGCGACCTCGTCACCCGCGCCGCCATCGATAACGCCTTCATTCTCGACATGGCCATGGGCGGCAGCACCAACACCGTGCTGCACACCCTCGCGATCGCCCGCGAGGCCGACATCGCCTACGACCTCGATCGCATCAATGCCATCTCGCAGAAGTGCCCGAACGTCTGCAAGGTCGCCCCGTCCAGCGCCTATCACATGGAAGATGTGGACCGGGCGGGCGGCGTTCACGCCATTCTCAAGCGGATCGCCTCCATTCCGGGGCTCCTCGATACCTCCTGTCAAACGATCAACGGCAAGACGCTCGGCGAGAATATCGCCGCCGCCGTGATCTCTGACGAGCAGGTGATCCGCACGGTGGCCAACGCCTATTCGCAGGACGGCGGGCTGACGATCCTGCGCGGCAACCTCGCCGAGCAGGGCGCGGTGGTCAAAAAGGCCGGTGTCGCGCCCTCGATGTACCAGTTCGAGGGAACCGCAGTCTGCTTCGATTCGCAGGAGGCGGCGTGCGAGGGCATTCTCGGCGGCCAGGTCAGGGCTGGCAACGTGGTGGTCATCCGCTACGAGGGGCCACGCGGCGGTCCGGGCATGCAGGAGATGCTCGCCCCGACCTCCTACATCATGGGCGCGGGACTGGGCGAGTCGGTGGCGTTGATCACCGACGGTCGCTTCTCCGGTGGCACCCGCGGCGCCTGCATCGGTCATGTCTCCCCGGAGGCGGCCGAGGGCGGGTTGATCGGGCTGCTTGCGACCGGCGACCGCATTCGCATCGATCTGCCCGGTCACACGCTCGAGGCGCTCATCCCCCCCGCCGAGATCGCCCGCCGCCGCGCCGCCGCGCCAGCCTGGAAGCCGCGTGCCAGCACCGGGTGGCTGCGCCGTTACGCCCTGATGGTCGGCAACGCCTCCTCGGGCGCCTCGTTGAACTGATGCGCATCGCCATTCAGACCTTTGGCTGCCGCCTGAACCAGGCGGAGGCTGATGCGTTTGCGTCGGAATTCGCCGCGCAGGGGTGGACGGTGGTCACGGACGATCAGGACGCCGATGTCGTGGTAATCCACTCCTGCGCCGTCACCTGCACCGCCGAGCAGAAGGGCCTCCGCCTCTGCCGCAGGCTCGCAGGCCGCGCGCCGCAGCCGTTCGTGGTTCTCTCTGGCTGCGTCCCTGAAGCATCGACCCCCGCTGCGCTCGCCGCCGCTGGCGTCGCGCTGATCATCCCGCGGGACGCTCGGGATGCGCTGGTCGCGCGCGTGATGCGCGGCGCTCTCGCCAAACTCGGGCCAATCGATTCCCCGTCCCCCGCCCCGCCGGCCAGGCCGCGTCACAGGCGCCCTTTTCTCAAGGTTCAGGACGGCTGCGATTTCTGCTGCACGTACTGCATTGTTCCGCGCACCCGCGGCGGACCGGTGAGCCGTCCGTTCGACGCCTGCATCCGCGAGGCCGAGGCCCATGTCGCCGCAGGCGCGCGCGAGATCGTGATCGCCGGTTGCAACACCGCATGCTACGCCGACGCCGGCCGCCGTCTGCCCGACCTGCTGCTCGCCCTGGCCGGGATTCCGGGCCTCGGGCGCATCCGGATCGGATCGATCGAGCCCGGCACGGTCGAGCGGGAACTCGCCGACCTGATGGCCCGAACCCCGGCCCTCTGCCGTCATCTGCATGTGCCCGCGCAGAGCGGCGACGACGCGATCCTCCGTGCCATGGGGCGTCGCGCCACCGCCGCCGACTACCGCGCGGCCGCCGAATACGCGCTGGCCCGCGTCCCCGACCTCGGCCTCGGCACCGACATCATCACCGGCTTTCCCGGCGAGACCGACGCCCGGTTTGAGAACACCCGTCGCCTGGTCGAATCCCTCCCCTTCTCCAACCTCCACGTCTTCCCCTACAGCGAGCGGCCGGGAACTCCCGCCGCGCGCCTGCCCAACCCGATTCCGCCGGGCGTGCGCAAAGCCCGCGCCGCCGCGTTGATTCGCATCGGCGAGGACCAGCGCCGCCGCTTCGCCTGCTCCTTTGTGGGCGCGTCGGTCACCTGCCTGGTCGAGCACTTCGACGCCGACGGGGCCGCCTGCGGCTGGTCGGGTGCCTACCTCCCCTGCCGGGTCGCAGGCGTGGACCGGGCGGCGCTAGGCGAACTTATCACCTTCACCCCGGCTGCGGCGACAGGCGACACGCTCTACGGGCGCCACGGCTTGCCATGAGGCAATCCGTATGCTATTTTGCATGACGATCCCAACCGCGCAACAGGAGCCTGCCCCCGAATGACCACCATTTTAATTTTGGATCCAAGCCCGACGAGCTTGCACAAGGCTTTGGCCAGCTTTCATGCGGTGCTCGCTTTTGTTTCATCCGTCTCCCAGCTTGGCTCAGCGTTGCAGCGTTTGCAGCCGGATCTCCTGATCTGCGATGTCAGTGCGAGCGAGGTGTCGGGGCGCACCATCGCCGAACAGGCACACACGCTCTCGCCCGACACACGGGTTCTATTCACGGGGCCGCCGATCTGCCGCCTGCAAACCATTCGGTTGATGGAACAAAAACTCGTTGCCGCCTTTTTCCAGAAGCCCTGGCAGCTCGGACCGCTTCAAGATGTCATCGCCAGTCTGCTGCCGCACGCGACGGGAAAGATCCAGGCCGCTGCAGAACGCACATTGAAGCAGACGCCCACCCAGCGCATCCGCACCCGTAACCGGCCCCAGCCTGCCAGTGAAGCCTTGGATCTCGACGGGCGCTACCGCTTGGACGAAAAGATCGGCGAAGGCGGATCGGGCTGCGTCTATCGCGCGCACGACCTGCTTCTCGACATGCAGATCGCCATCAAGCTGCTCCATCCGGCGCTTTACCGCAACGCGCAGGCGCTGGGCGATCTGCAGTCCGAAGCCCGCATCTGCATGACCCTCGCCCACCCCAATATCGTCCGTCTCTACAACCTGGACAAGCGGGGAGGCCACTACCTGCTCGTCATGGAATACATTGACGGGCAGAATCTGCACACCCGCCTCACATCCACTCCCATGCCCGATCCCGCAATGTTCCGCAGCGTGATCGGGGCCATCGCCGCAGCGCTTGACGAGGCCCACCGCAGCGGTGTGATCCACAGCGACCTCACCCCGGGCAACATCCTGATCAACTCCGCCGGCGTGCCCAAGCTCATTGACTTCGGCATCGCCGCCCTCGCCAACCAGCAGGCCGCTCCCGGCGAGCTGATCGCCGGAACGCCCGCCTACATGAGTCCCGAACAGCTCCGCGGCGAGCCGGTCGGGCCCGCCACCGACATTTTCTCGCTCGGCGTGATCGCCTATCAGATGCTCGCCAATTACCTGCCGCAGACGGCCGATGCCACGCTGGACGACCTCGCCAACCGGCCCCGGCCGCCGCTCGTCGGCATTTCCGGAGCGGCCGCCGCGGTGATCGGCCGGGCTTTGGCTTTCGATCCCGCCGCCCGCTGGCCCACCGCCGGCGCGTTTGCCCACGCGCTCCTGCAAACCTGAAGGAGTCCGCATGATGACGCCCGCTGATGCGATCACCCTGCTTGTGCTGGCCGTCCTGCTCGGCCTGAACGTGTACGCCCTCATTCGTCGCGCGCGCGCGTCGGCGGAGAGCCGCTCCGTCGCGGACGACCTCGCCCGTCTCAACGAGCGGCTGCAGCAGGCGCTGGCCGCCGCGCGGCAGGAGTCGGCCGAGTCGGCCGCCGCGCAGCGCCGCGAGCTGCTCGTCCAGATGCAGGAGCTCGGGCGCACCCTGCACGCCCTCCTCTCGACCCTTGGCGAGGGGCAGCAGCGCCGCATCGCCGAACTCACCGCCGCGCAGCAGGGGCAGTTCGATGCCGTTCGCAAGACGCTCGACAGCAAGCTG
>VGWG01000096.1 GCA_016873675.1 Lentisphaerota bacterium
TGCATCCACACCCACACCCAGCAATTCTAATTTTGAGCACATTCGTACAGTCGAAATCGAAATCGGGGTCGAATTCCTTGCTTTCTCGTCGATTTCGGTCCCGATCCCGATTTGTATCCCGATAGCGGCTGCCATAATTAGAGCGGACAATATGTCCGACTGTAACAAGACAAAATGTCGCAATTCTGTGCCGCGTTATGTTATTCTTACGAATTACCAGCGGATTATTGACACGGCACACCCCCTGCTGGATACATGACACGCATGGACCTGATCCGTCACATCGTTAAGCCCAAACCGCGCCACCCCTCGCTGGTGTTGCAGGCTTCAGCCATTCTTGCGTTTGCCGCTGTGGCGGCAGGCTTGTGGTTGGTCTGGCTCCATCGTTTGCAGGCGCGTGTGGCCCATGGCGAGGCGACCCGTTCGGTAATCGCGCAGGGGGATCGGCTGATGGATCTGCTGGCCGATGCCAGGACCTTGGCGAATAGCACCAATCTGACTGCCCCCGAATGGCGCGTGTTCGGCGCGCACGTGGAGGGTCTCCGTGCGGCTCAGAACGAATTGACATTCGTCTCGATCAGGCATGGCGGATCGACCGTCTTTCACCGGGAGATTCCTGACCGGCCAGCGCCCCGGCCTGTCGCAGAACCCTCCCGCACATCCGTTTCGACCCTCGACTTCCCCATCGGTCCGGGCGCGGCGACGCCGATGATGGTCTTCACGCGATCGGTCACGCTTCCCGACGGCAGCGAAGCGATTGTGGAGGTCGGTCTTAACGCAGCCGTCATTGACGCGACCGAAGCGAGCGCCTCGCGTTCGATCGGCACGCTCCTCCGTTTCTCGGCTGTTGCCGTTGCGGTTGCGTTTGGATTCTGCCTGCTGCTGGTCATCGCCGTTGTCCGTCACGACTTGGCGCGCCAAGCGAAGAGCCGGCGCGAGGAGCACCTCGCCTTTTCAGGCGTTCTGGCCAATGGTATCGTGCATGATTTCCGCAATCCGATGTCCTCGGTAAAACTCGATGCCCAGATGCTGGGCCGGGAAGCCGAGCGCGAAGGCGGACCCCGCCCCGAACGCCTGGCTGAGCTGGCGGGCCGCATCGGACGAACGGTGGAGCGGATGGATCAGGTGTTCAAGGAGTTTCTCTACCTGGCACGACCTGATCGCGAGGCCTTCGAGACCGTCGCGCTGGAGGCGTGCATTCGCGAGTGTGTCGAGACCCTGGCCCCGCGCCTCGAGGCGGCGGGCGTGGTGATAGCGTTCCAGCCTCAATCTTTGAGCGTCCGAGCCGCTCCGTTTGCCCTGCGGCGCGCCCTGCTCAACGTGCTCACCAATGCGGTTCAATTTTCGCCCCGCGGCGGCACGGTTGAGGTCGCCTGCGCGGCCCAGAGTTCAACGGTCCGCATCGACATCGCCGACCGCGGCCCAGGCGTGCCGCCGCGCGAACGCGAGCGCATCTTCGAGATGTTTGTCTCGTCCCGCCCAGAAGGGACGGGTCTCGGGCTCTTCCTCGCCCGCACCGCGCTGCGCAAATGCGGCGGAGATATCATCGCGCTGCCACGGGATGGCGGCGGTTCAATCTTCAGAATCACCCTCCCCTCCGGCACGGAGACTGCGCCATGAAGTCTATTATCCTGATTATTGAAGATGACCCCGACGGGGCACGTTCCATGATCGACGCCGCCGAAGACGCGGGGTTTGCGACCGTGCTCGCCGGAACTGCGGCCACGGGTCTCGAATGCTTTCGCGAGCAAACCCCGGACCTGGTGCTCACCGACCTCGTTCTGCCCGATTACGACGGCATTGAACTGCTGGCCCGAATCAAGCGGATCAACGCCGCAATCCCGGTGATCGTCATGACGGCGTACGGCACGGTCGAATCATCCGTCAAGGCGATGCGCGCTGGCGCCTATGACTTCGTGATCAAGCCGCTCGACCTCGACGACATCCAGATCAAGCTCCGCCGGGCCGCGGAAACCAGCCGCCTGCGCCGTGCAGTCACCACGCTCACCGCCTCGGCCCGCGCCCGTCACACCGCCACGACGATGGTTGCCGAATCGCCAGCCATGCGGGCGGTGATCAGCCAGATCGAGGCCCTTGCCGACACCACCGCGACCGTGCTGATACAGGGTGAATCTGGAACAGGCAAGGAGTTGGTCGCGCGGGCGCTGCACGCCGACAGTCGGCGAGCCGACGCCCCGTTTGTCGCGGTCAACTGCGGTGCATTGGCCGAATCGATGCTGGAATCCGAGCTGTTCGGACATGAAAAAGGCGCCTTCACGGGCGCTTTCGCGCGCCATGCGGGCGCCTTCGAGCGTGCCGAGGGGGGCACGCTTTTTCTCGACGAGATCGGTGATGCGCCTCCCTCTGTTCAAGTCAAGCTGCTCCGCGCCATCGAGGAGCGCGAGATCCACCGCGTCGGCGGGCGCGAACCCTTTGCGGTCAACGTCCGCATCGTCTCTGCCTCCAACAAAGACCTGGCCGGGCGCGTCACCGATGGGGCGTTCCGCGAAGACCTACTTTACCGATTGAACGTCGTCACCCTGACCCTGCCGCCTCTCCGCCGTCGCCGGGAAGACATCCGCCCGCTGGCCGACCGCTTCATTGCCCGCGCCACCACGGACCATGGCCATGACATCACCGGGATCGATCCCGCCTTTTACGCCCGGCTCGAATCCTACGATTGGCCCGGAAACATCCGCCAGCTTCGCAACGTTATCGAGTCGGCCGTCCTGCTCACCTCCGGCCCCATCTTGCGCGCTGAGTCCCTCAACCTCCCCGCAGATGTCCCCCGAGACCCCCCCGGCGAATTCCCCATGAACCTCACGCTCGCGGCCATCGAGCGGCTCGTTCTCGAACAAACCCTCACTCGCTGCAATGGCAACCGCACGTTCACGGCGGAGAAACTCGGCATCTCCACCCGCACCATCCAGAGAAAAATTAAAGAACACAACCTTCCTTTCTAACTCAATCTATGGCATACTTTTTGCTTTTTTCAAAACCCTGATTGTATGATCCATGCGACAAGGAGACTCATGCTAACCGTCAAGAACCTGAAGAAGAGCTTCGGCCCGTTTCAGGCTGTCAAGGGGGTGAGCTTCACCGTTAACAAAGGTGAGGTGCTCGGCTTCCTCGGCCCCAACGGCGCAGGCAAAACCACCACGATGCGGATGATCACCGGCTTCTTGGCGCCCGGCGATGGCACAGCCGAGGTCTGCGGCTGCGATATCCGAGAGGATCCGGTCGGCGCCAAGCGGTGTATGGGCTATCTGCCCGAGAACGCCCCGAGTTACCACGCGATGACCGTTGTCGATTTCCTGGATTTCGCCGCTCGCATCCGGGGCTACACCGGATCCGAACGCCGTGACCGAATCGACCGGGCGATTGTTCAGGCGCGTTTGGAAGGGGTTCGCCAGCAGACGATTGAAACTCTCTCCAAGGGGTATCGCCAGCGTACCTGCTTCGCCCAGGCCATCCTTCATGATCCGCCTGTGCTGATCATGGACGAACCCACCGATGGACTCGACCCGAACCAGAAGTATGTGGTCAGGGAGATGATCCGCACCATGTCGGCCGAGAAGGCGATCATCATTTCGACGCACATTCTGGAAGAGGTGGACGCCGTCTGCACCCGCGCGGTGATTATCGCCAACGGCTCGATCGTCGCCAACGGCACTCCGGCCGAGCTGAAGGCCCAGGATCCGTCCGGCCGACTGGATGAGGTGTTCCGCAAATTGACCCTGACCGAAGAGGAGAAGCCCAGCCATGTCCGTTCGTAATATTCAGACGCTCTTCCGGCGCGAGTTCCGGGCCTATTTCAATTCGCCCGTGGCTGCGGTGTTTCTCGTGGCCTTCCTGATCCTGGTTGGCTTCTTGACCTTCCGCGTCTCGGAGTTCTACGAGGTTCGCCAGGCATCGCTGGAGCGCTTCTTCAGATGGCATCCCTGGGTCTACCTTTTGTTGGTGCCCGCCTCAACCATGGGACTCTGGGCCGAGGAGCGACGCACCGGCACGTTGGAGCTGCTGCTGACATTCCCGATTACGCTCACCGAGACGCTGATCGGCAAGTTTCTCGCCGCCTGGGCGTTCCTGGCAATCGGATTGGCCTGCACCTTCCCGATCGTCCTCACGGTCGGCTGGCTGGGGTCACCCGATTACGGAGCGATCGCAAGCGGCTATGTGGGCTCGTTCTTGCTCGCTGGCGCCAGCGTCGCCATCGGCGCATTCGCCTCGGCCCTTACCCGCAGCCAGGTCATCAGCTTTGTCACGGCGCTCAGCGCCTGTCTCCTGTTGACGCTCGCCGGGTTCGAGCCGGTAACCGGACTGTTTGTTTCATGGGCGCCGTGGCTGGCCGATGCGATCGCCGCGTGCAGCCTCCTCTATCACTTCAACGCCTTGTGCCGCGGCGTCCTCGACGTCGCCGACATCGCTTACTACCTGAGCGTGATCGTCTTCATGCTCGCCGCCGCGCATCTGGTCATTGAGAACCGCAAGGCATCGTAACCCCTGGGTCCACACCTTCATTGGAGAACTGCCATGAACACCTTTAAACGAATCTCTTCCGGCGTCGCGGGCCTCGCCCTGCTGCTGGTCAGTCTGGGTGCCGCGTGCATGATCATCGCCAATCTGCGCCTCCGCGCGGATCTGACCGAGGAGCGGCTCTTCACCCTCTCCCGCGGCTCGCGCGATCTGGTCTCCACGCTCAACCAAGACGTCACGCTGAAGTTCTACTTCAGCGCATCCTCCCCCTACGTTCCCCACATACTCAAGGGGTATGCGGATCACGTGCAGGACTTCCTGCGGGAATATGAGTTGGCTGGACAGGGTCGGGTCATCATTGAAACCTATGATCCTAAATCCGATTCGGACGAGGAGGAATGGGCCCAGAAATTCGGCGTGGCGCCACAGACGCTTTCGCCTTTTGCGCCGCCGTTCTACTTTGGACTGGTTGCCGTCTGCGGCGGACGCGAGCATGCAATCCCGGCTTTCTCACCCGCCACGGAGCGCACGCTGGAATACGAGGTATCCCGCCTGATCGCCCGGGTCGCCTGGCCGGATAAACCCGTGATCGGCATCATGAGCCCGCTCAACGTTCTGGGTGCCGACAACGACCCGATGCAACGCATGATGGGGCGCAACCGTCAGGCCGAACCCGCTTGGGCCGCCTTTGGCGAACTGCAACGTGATAACACCCTCCGCACAGTCGCCCCCGATGCAGACCGGATTGATGACGATATCACGACTCTGGTGTTGGTCCACCCGAAAAACCTGTCGGACACGACCCTCTTCGCCATCGACCAGTTTGTCCTTCGCGGTGGACGCCTGCTGGCCTGTCTCGATCCCTTCAGCATTCAGGACTTTCGGTCCAGCCAGGCACAGGGTATGATGATGGGCATGCGGGGACCCGGAGGCCCCGGCCCCTCCACGCTGGGCAGACTGCTGGATGCCTGGGGCGTCGGATTCGATCCCACCAGGGTGCTGGCGGACAGGCGCGCCATCACCAAACTGGATGGCGGCAACGGAAGCATCGATGAAAATCCCGTCGTGCTGTCCCTGTCCGCCAAAAACGCCGCTGCGTCCGATGTTCTGACCGCCCAGATCAAGCAACTGATTCTCCCGTTTGCCGGCGTGTTTACCGACAAGCAGGCTCAGGACATTACCTTCACGCCGCTGATCACGTCATCGGACAACGCCTGTCTGGTCGACACGATGTCCGCTCAATATGGCACGGCGATGTTGCGCAACCAGCTTACCTCAGACGGGGTGAGGCACGCATTGGCCGTCCGGCTGACAGGCACGTTCAAAACGGCTTTTCCCGAAGGGGCGCCTGTCGATGATACGCCCGATCCCACTGGCGCCAAGAAGCCGGCAGATCCGTCACCGAAGGCCCCGCTGACTTCAGGAGCGGGCGCCGTGGTGCTGATCGGCGATTCGGACTTTCTGGCCGACAACTGGAGTGTTCGCACGTCCACGTTCTTGGGGTACCAAACCATGGAGGCCATCAACGACAATCTCGCCTTGCTGGCCAATGCGGTTGAGCAACTCGCCGGACGCAGCGAGCTCATCGCCATCCGCTCGCGCGGCAATTCGACGCGTCCCTTCACGGTGGTTGATGAGCTGGAATATCAGGCGCTCAAGAAGTGGAGCGAGACCGAGAAGACCTTGCAGTTCAAGCTCGACGAAACGCGCGCGCGCCTGGCCGAGATGCAAAAGCAGAAGCAGGGTAATCAACGCGCAATCCTCACGGCCGAGCAAGAAAAGGCCATTGCCACCTTTCAAGAGGAGGAACGCATCACCAACCGCCAGCTCAAGGACCTTCGCCGGTCGCTGAACGCCGACATTGAAAACCTCGGGGTTCGCGTCAAGTCGATCAACATCGCGCTCATGCCCGCGCTGATTATTGTGGTATCCTTCACACGGTTATGGATCCGTCGCCGTCGCGGCTAGACAGCCATTTTGAAAATTCAGGAGACACACACCAGCCATGAAAAAAGCAAAACTGTTCGGTCTTGTCCTCGCTGCCGTCGTTCTCGGACTTTTGGCATCCTGGACGGGACGCTCTCGTCAACCGCAGAAACTGGATCAACTCGGAAAACCCGTCCTGCCCGGTCTGTCAATCAACGCCATCGGGCGGATCGAGATCGCTCAGCCGAGCACGACCGTCACGTTGGCAAATACCGATGATGGTTGGGTCGTGTCGTCACTTTACAACTACCCGGCCGATGTCGCCAAGATTCGCGAGAACCTGCTCGCGCTTCGCAATCTCACGGTCGGCGCCATTCAACGGGGCGCCCGGATTGACAGCACCAATGCCATACTGGTCGATCTTCAGGATGCATCCGGCAAATCGCTCGCCTCCATCCGCCTGGGTGAGGTTCGCAACACAACCAACCCGAATTACGGATGGGACATGCCCGATGGTCGCTCGGTTGCGGCCAATGCCAGCGACACGGTCTTTCTCGTCAAGGATTCATTGACCGCCTTGGAGTCTGAGGCCAAGACATGGGTCAATACCGAGGTGCTGAGCGTGCAGGCATCGGACATCGCCACGGTTGTCCTGTCTGGACCAGACGGCGCTGCAACGCTGGATCGTTCGTCGGGCGCGCTCACGCTCAATGGGCTTGCCGAAGGAGAATCCATCGACCCCTCAAGAGTGTCTGGCGTCGAATCCGCGTTGACCCATCTCCGGTTTGTTGACCTCGCCGACCCTGCACTCTCTGATGCTCAGACCGGCATGGCCACGGGCCACACCTTCACTGTCACCACCACAGACGGCACGATCTATGCCGCCCGCATCGGCGCCGCCGCGCCGGATCGCAGCGACCGTTATCTTCGGCTTGCCGTGAGCGCGCAACCGGTCTCCACCAACGCCGCCGAGCGCGTGTCGGTGACGCAGCAGGCGGACGAACTCAACCGGTTGGTCAGCCCCTGGCTCTTCCTGATCTCGTCCTGGAACGCCGACACCATGACCCGTTCCCGCTCTTCATTCATTCAGGTGCCCACGCCCCCCGTATCAACGGATACTCCGTCCGAACCCGCTCCAGAGGCGTCTGCCGCCGAATCCTGATGTTCGGGCAGGCTGCGTGCCCGCCACCGATTTCTTCCACCCATCCCAACCCCAAGGCCCGCCATGGACATCCAAGCCACCACCAAACTGATCGCTGAACAATCCGCCGCAGTCGCGCGCATCCGTCAAGAGGTCGCCACCGTCATTGTCGGTCAGGAACGTCTCGTTGACCGCCTGCTCATTGCCCTGGTCACCGGAGGCCACATTCTGCTCGAAGGGGTGCCCGGTCTTGCCAAGACCCTCACCATCCGCACCCTCGCGGATACGCTGGGACTCCAATTCCAACGCATCTCATTCACGCCCGACCTCCTTCCCGCCGACGTGATCGGCACACTCATTTACAATCCGAAAGACGGTTCGTTTCTACCCCGGAAAGGCCCGGTTTTTACCAATCTGCTGCTGGCAGACGAGATCAACCGTGCGCCCGCCAAGGTGCAGTCCGCCCTCCTCGAAGCCATGCAGGAGCATCAGGTGACGATTGGCGACACAACCTATCCCCTGCCCGCCCCGTTCCTCGTGATGGCCACGCAGAATCCGATTGAACATGAAGGCACCTATCCGCTCCCCGAGGCTCAGGTCGATCGTTTCATGCTCAAGGTGCTGCTCACCCATCCCTCACGCGACGACGAGCGCCGAATCATGAACCGCTTCACCTCCGCACAGTCCGTCGCGGCCAAGCAGGTTGTCACCGCCCAGGATCTCGCTACGCTGCGCGCCGTCTTCGATCAGGTGTACTGTGACGAAAAGGTCGGCGACTATATTCTCGATATCGTCTTCGCCACCCGCGACCCCAAGGCGTTTAAGCTCGACGCTCTGGTCAACCAGATTCAGATGGGGTCCTCGCCGCGAGCCACGCTCTGCCTCAATCTGGCCGCCCGCGCCCACGCCATGTTGCACGGTCGCGCCTATGCCACGCCGCTCGATGTCAAGGAAATCGCTCCCGACATTCTCCGCCATCGCATTCTCCTCACCTATGAGGCCGAGGCCGAGGAACAGACCTCCGACACCCTCATCGCCAAAATCCTCTCAACCCTCCCCGTGCCCTGATTCCGCGCAACACGCTTGGATAACCATGCTGGATACAGCCCAACTCATGGCTCAGGTCGCCGGCATCCGCATCCTCACGACGCGGCTGCTCGATGACAGGCTTTCGGGCGATTACCACTCGGTCTTCAAGGGCCGGGGGATCGAGTTTGACGAGGTGCGCCCATACATTCCCGGCGATGATGTGCGCGCGATCGACTGGAACGTCACCGCCCGCACCGGCCACCCGCACGTCAAACGGTTTTCGGAAGAGCGCGAATTGACGATTATGTTTCTCGTGGATGTCTCCGGCTCGCAGGTGTTCGGGTCCACCACCCGCACCAAGTCGGAGCTGACCGCCGAGATTACCAGCCTGCTCGCCATGACCGCCATCCGGAATCAGGACAAGATCGGCTGCATCCTCTTCAGCGACCGGATCGTCAAATCCATACCCCCGCGCAAGGGACGCACCGCCGTGATGCGACTGGTGCGCGAAGTGCTCGCGGCGGGCGAGACCCGCCACGGGACCGACATCACCGGCGCCATCCGCTTCCTCAACAATGTCCAGAAGCGCCGCGCCGTGGTCTTCATCGTCTCGGACTTTCAGGACACCGGTTACGACCGCGCCCTGCGCGCCCTCGCCCGTCATCATGACGTGATCGCCTGCCCCGTCTCCGATCCGCGGGAGTCGGCGCTGCCCAATGTCGGGCTCGTCCAGATGCAGGATCCCGAGACAGGAGAGTTGGTCATCGTGGACACCGCCTCGCGTGCCCTTCGGGATGCCTTCGCAATGCAGGCGTCGGCCGCTGATGTCGAGTTGCATCGCAACCTGAGGCGCTGGGGCATCGACACGCTCGATGTGTCCACCGGAAGCCCCTACATTGACCACGTTCGCGCCCTCTTCCAGCGCCGACGGGCTCGGGCCAGGAGGTCGTCATGACCCCGTCGATCAGACGCCTGTTCTGTGTCGGCGCCCTTTCCTGCGCGCTTGCTGCGCCCGGCGTCCGAGCCGCTTTCACCGCCGATCTCTCGTGGGGCGAGGTCTCGCTCACGCTCGCCGCCGAGTCCGATGCCGTTGATCCATCACGCGATTTTATGCTGACCCTCGTCCTCACCGCGCCGGCTCACCTCACCGTCACCCTTCCCGATCTGCGCGGCCGTTTCTCCGGATTCTCCACCGCCGAAGATTTAGCGCGTGATCCGGTCTCCACGTCGGATGGCATTCGCCGCGAATTCCGCTGGCGACTCGTCCCCGAACTCGAACGCGAATACCGGTTGGCTCCCTTTGCGGTTACCGTCACCGACACACGCCGCGTGCCCTCGCTGGTCACCGCGTTCGCCACTCGGGCGGTCTATTTTCCCGCTGCGGCGCGCGCGCCCAAGGCCGACGGCGACCTCGAAATTGAAGCCCAACCGGTCTACGTCGCCCCCTCCGCTCGCACAGTCACCGGCTGGGTCGGT
>VGWG01000097.1 GCA_016873675.1 Lentisphaerota bacterium
ATCGAGATGCCGAGGAGGGCCTCGCGGCGGGCGATGCGGGTGGACACGTCGCCGAGATAGGCAAAGTCGGTGTAATCCGCCTGAAGGGTGCCGAGAATCGCGGCGGCGATGCAGGATTCGCGGAACCTGGCCTCCGAGTCGACACGGCCCATGTTGATTTCGCAGAGGTTGCAGAAAGCAAAGCCCGACTGGCCGTCGATCTGCGGGTAGAGGCCGATCTCCCCGCAGGGGTTGAAGGTCGCTTCCAGGTCGTCGGTCCAGACAAAACCGGGCTCCCCGAATTCGCGGACCGATTTCAGTAATTTGGCGAATTGCTTGCGGCTCGTCGTTGAACGGAGGAGCATCGCAGAGTTGTTCGAGCGGGCTCGCTGAGGGTTTTCAGAGAACCAGTTGCCGGTCTTTGCCGTGGCCATGAGTTCGTCGTCGGGCGAAAAAAGGCAGATCGAGGCGGAGCGCCGGACGCCGCCCGAGAGGACGGCGTCTGAGGCGTGCATCATGATGTCGTAGGCGTCGATCGGCCGGAAGCGGGTGAGGCCCTGCTCGATGCGGGCGTCCACCAGCGAGCGGATCAGATCGAGCGAGCGGCGGAGCGGCTCGGGGCCCGGGGCACGCCCCATTCCGGATGAAATCGGCCGGCCTTTGGGGCGGATGAGCGTGTAATCATAATCGACGACCCGGTTGGCATATTCGGGGAAGGGCTGATCCGATGTGAAATAGGATGAGAGCAGTATGCCGAGTGCGTCGGACCACCCTTCGATCGTGTCCGGAATCTGGAACGTGGCGCGGGTGCCCGTTGGGCGGGCGAGGCTGGGTAGTTTCGCGATATGATGCTTCTGGACCGAGAACCCCACGCCGCATCCGCAAAGGAGGAGCCACAACGCCTCTTGAAAGAAGCGGGGGCGGTCACAGTAGGATGTGGTGCAGTTGTAAATGCGCGCATGCTTGCGCAAGATCGGGTCGCCCCCGAATTGCATGGCGCGCTGCGAACCCAGCATCAGACGCTTCTTCATCGCCTCCGCGCAAATGGTCAGCAGATCTTCAACCTCGATCCCCTTGGCCTTGAAATGGGTGCGGTGCATATCAATGACCCGATCCACAGCCTCGTCAAAGGTTTCACGACGCATTTTTTCAGGAATGTAACGACTGTATTTTGACGTAAAGACGTAGTTTTGGAGGGATTCGATGCTCATAGGGATGCCCTGTCCTGATAAATGTCGGAAAAAATAACCCCGCTCGGTGACCCAAAGCCAATGGAGCCGTTGGGATCAATATATAGTGGTAGCGGCAAACAAAGTCCACAACATTTGGTGGATTTTTATTCACAAGACATAAGTCCTTGTTTCGCAGACACGTGCAAATGCGGGTTGACTCGATATGGATTGGATGCAAAAAGAACGATTCTGTCATTCGTCCTGCGGTCTTATTTTTTTTGAGTCATGGGCTTGCATTTGTGACTCGTTTTGCTCGATAATAACAAATTGGCTGGCCGATTTTCTGTATGGATGCAAGTGGCTCAAGGAATCGTTTTTTTATGAGCATTAAGGGCGTTATTCTTGATTTGGATGGGACTGTCTACCGGGGCGATGAAGCGGTACCGGGCGCCGTCGAACTTGTCCGCGACCTGTGCACGCGCGGCATCGCGATCCGTTACGCGACCAACCGCGCCAACCGGCCCGGCACCGAGGTCTGCGCTCAGTTGCGCGATATGGGGCTGGCATGCGGGCCAAACGATGTCGTGACGTCCTCGGACGCCACCGCCGCCTATCTCAAGCCCGGGCGCGTTTACGCCATTGGCGAGTCTGGCCTCTTGGAGGCGCTCAATCGGCGGGGGTTTATTCTGGATGACCAGTCACCCGATTATGTGATCGTCAGTTTCGACCGCGCGTTTGATTATCAGAAGCTGAGCGTGGCCACGCGCCTAATCGGGAAGGGCGCGCAGTTTGTCGCCACCAACACCGACCGCGCCCTGCGCGTCGCCGACGGCATTGCCCCGGGCACTGGGTCCATCGTCGCCGCAGTCGAGACGGCCACAGGGGTGGCACCCTTGGTAATCGGCAAACCGGAACGGCCGCTCTTCGAGATGGTGCTTCAGGACATGGGCTTGGACGGGGCCGACGTAATCGCCGTCGGGGATAATCTCGACACCGACATTCCCGCCGGACATGCCGCAGGGATGCGCACCGTGCTGATCCTCACCGGCATTTCCACCCGCGCCGACCTTGCCCGCGCACCCATCGCACCCACCTGGGTGGTCGAAACCTTCGCGGAATTGCGCGCGCTGATCGATTCTCCTGATAGCAGGAGTTGAATTCACCACGAACGCGATTCAAACACCATCACCCCGGCCGCCGTCTCGTCTTCTTCTCCACCGGCAGCAGCGGGGCGGTGGTGCGCTCGTAGAGGGCGAAGAGGAATTCCACACGCTGGCGGTCGGAGGTGAAGGGCTGCGGACGGTAACAACGGTCAACCGCGCGGTCGAGGGCGGCATGGGCTTTGACGAGATCGGCGGGCATGGTCAACGGATCGTAGAGATCGGCCAGCGTGGCGTGCAGATAGCGCTTCCGCGTATCGAGAACGACCTGCGCCCTGGCCTCCACGGCGGCCTTTTTTTTCGCGTCGCCGGTGAGTCGACCGGTCTGCTCCTTCGCCTTCGGAATCGCCACGGCCTCTTCTTCCCCGCCTTCGTGATACGAAGACCAATAGATCCGTGCCGCCGCCTCACGGACGCAGGAGGCGTCACGATCAGGCACCGGCAAGTCGAGCAGCGGCCAGGGGAACGTGTTGTAGACCATCGTCCGCGAGTAGCGATAATCGGATTTGAGTCGCCCGCCAACCTGCCGCATCCACGCCATGTGCATGGCCGAGGTCAGCACGCCGAACAGATACAGGTCGGATGTCGGGATCACAAAGCACGTGTTGCTCGGGACGAGTGATGGATTGGCGATGCCAATCGGGATGTAATGCCGCCGCTCGGAGGAGACCTCGGGAATCAGGATATAATCTGTGGTCGGCTGCGAGCGGTAAAAAAACAGCGACGGCGTCTGCGCCGCGCTGCGGGTCGGCGCAGCCGTACTCTTCGCCCGGAAGTCTCGCACCTTCTCCACGCGTCCAAGAATCAGCGGCAGGGCGCGAAGGGCTTGCGGATCGGCACCTTCAAGCCAGAGGCACCAGCGCATATTGCCGTTGATGAATTCTTCCGAACCGGTAAAGCGCCGCAGGTATTTCCCCGCGCCGGGTTCGGCAGCAAGCAACGCGTTCCGTTCGCTGTCGGTCAGAATCAGGTTGCCGCCGTCGGACGGCTTGTTGCCGCAGCGCATTTCAGGAACGGGCGAGAGCGGCTTCTGCCGCTTCGTGACAAACGCATCTGGTCCTGGGGTGAGATAGGGGCTAATATTGGTCGTCTCGGTCACAGTGGCGGCGCCGTTTCCGGAGTCGTAATCGAACAGCCTCTTGACGGGGATGTCAAACGCGGCAAAGCCGATAATGACGACGTGGACGTGGGCCTTGCCGCGCGCCTCACTCTGCCACTGAAACGTCCGGTGCGCGAAGTGAATCTTGACGCGCCACGTGCCGAACAGAAGTCCCCAGACGAGGGGCACCTGTTCGCCTTGGGTGATCGAGTTTGTGGACACGAAACCGACCACGATGGCCGAGCCTTGGATGTATTCGGCGGCGCGGCAGTGCCAGCAGGTGACGTAATCCAGATCGCCGGTATTCTGAAAGCTCCCGAAAACGGCGGCCATGTCCGCTTTCTGCTCGGCAGTTTGGTAGTGCTTGCCGATGAAGGGCGGGTTGCCGAGGACGTAAGAGCACTGGTCGGGCGGCACGATTGTTTTCCAGTCGAGACGCAGGGCGTTGCCGAGGACGATGTTGGCGGACTTGCGGAGCGGCAGGCGGACGAAGTACTGGCCGAAGGTCTCGGAGAGGCGGATGTTCATCTGGTGGTCCATGAGCCACATCGCCACCTCGGCGATGCGGGCGGGCCACTCCTGGATTTCGATGCCGGTGAAGGCGTCGACGTCGACGCAGGAGAGCGACTGGACGTCGAGTTTGAGCTCCGTCTGCCTGACGTCGCCAGATAGGGCTTTGAGCACCGCGATCTCCAGAAGGCGCAACTCGCGGTAGGTGATGACCAGGAAGTTGCCGCAGCCGCAGGCGGGGTCGAAGAAGCGGAGGGTGCCGAGTTTCTTGTGGAATTGCCGGAGCATAGCCGCACTGCGGCGGGCCTTCTCGAACTCCGCCCGCAGGGCGTCCATGAAGAGGGCGTTGACGACTTTGAGGATGTCGCGCTCGGAGGTGTAGTGACCGCCGGTCTGTCGGCGCTCCTTGGGGTCCATGATGCCCTGGAAGAGGGATCCGAAAATCGCGGGTGAAATTTTCGACCAGTTGAAATCGGTGCAGGCGACCAGCGCGTCGCGCATGGCGCGGTTGAAGTCGGCGAAGGGGAGGCGCTCGCGGAAGAGATCGCCGTTGACGTAGGGGAATGCGGCAAGAGCCTCGTCGAGGTTCCGCTGTCGGCGCTCGGGCGGGGTATCGAGGATGTCGAAGAGGCGGGCCAGAAGCACGCCAAGATCGGAGCCGTCCTTGGCCGTGCGGTTCTCGATGAAGAGGGTGAAGGCGCCAGGCTCGAAGAGGCCGGTGTCTTCGGCGAAGAGGCAGAAGAGGATGCGGACCAAAAAGCGTTCGAGGTCGTGTCCCTTATAACCGCCGTCGGCGAGGGCGTCGTGGAGGTCGCCGAGGATCTCCACGGCCCGCATATTTATGGGGTCTTCGTCGCGCACCCGGTGCTGCGTGTAGCCTGCGATGAAGGCGAATTCGTGAATGTGCTTGTGCAGTTCCTTGAGGGGAAACTCGGATTTGCTGTATTTGCGGGCCGCGCAGAGCGGCAGTTCGAGCTGGTCGTCAGGATCCAGATCGTAGAGGGCGACACGGTCGAAGTCGGAGAGGATGACATAGCGCGGGAGGTCTTCGGCCCGCTGCTCGCGGGCGAGATCCTGGATGTAATTGAAGGCTTGCGACTCGGCCTTGTCCAGACTCTTGCCGCAGCTCTTGTGCTCGGCGAGCATGATACCCCGCCAGAAGAGGTCGATGTAGCCGTACTGGCCGTTGATCTTGCGGACGGGTTCCTCGAAGGTGGCCAGCAGGCGGCGACGGACGCCGAACACGCCGAAGAACTCGTCCCAGAAGGATTTGGCCTCCGCGTCCTCACGGTGCTCCTCGGCCCATTCGCGCGAAAAGCGGATGGCGTTCTGACGGATTTCGTTCCAACTGATCGGCATGCAGGATTCCTCTGGCATCGCAACGGCGCGAAATAACGGTCACGCGGACAGCGGAGAAGATAGCGCGATTGATGGCGGGTGGCAAGGAGGAAAGCTGAATATGGAAAGTTGAAAGCTGACCGTTCGCCTTGTCGATTCTTGTCGGTTACTCTTGTAAAGGAACGAACAGGCCCGGCCCCGGACGGATGGTAGCGTGGGCGAACGCCGCGCCGGGGCGATTTTCGGGGGAGATGTCGAATGAATCGATATGGGTCGTATGGTGACGGCGGGAGGCAGGGCTATTTTCTGGCGGGGGTGGGTATGATTTCGGTATGGCTTTTTCGTCGGGCGATGATCCGCAGCACGGTGTCCAGCACCCGGTCCAGGCGCTGCACCACATCTTCGGCGAGGACGCGCAGAACGAGGTAGCCGTGCTCTTGCAATAGGATATCCTTCATCCGGTCGCGGCGGTAGGCCGCCGGATCGGCCAGATGCTGTGCGCCGTCAACCTCGATTGCCACCTTGCACCGTTCGCACAGCAGATCGACCTCCATCATCTCGGAGTCGCCGAACGGGATCGGCAGCGGCCGGTTCAACGCAAACAGCCCTTCGGTATCCTTCAGCGTCTCCAGGCGTCGGAAAAGAAAGGCCTCACCCGCGCTTCGCGCCCGTGAAACGCCAGCCATCGCATCGGTGAGGGTTTTGGTTGCGAACACGAACAGGTCGGCAAGCGGGATGTCCACACCATCGCGTATCAGTCGCCGCACCGTGGCGGCGTAAGTTTCGTTCCACTGCGGATCCACGGGCAGTTCGACCTCGGGGGGCCACCCCGCCACCGCGCCTGCGGGAAGGAGGATGCGATAGCCGATCGCCTCGTATCCGCGACAGCGCCGGTCGAACATTCGGGCCAGCATGCGGACGTTCAGATCGGCATAGTCATGGATGTGAACCTCGTGTTTGCCTGGATCCAGCCGGTGCAAGCGTCCGGCGTACTGCGCGATCACCCCTTTCCAGGAAACGGGCATCGCCAGAAAAAGGGTGTCGAGCCGGGCGTCGTCAAAGCCTTCGCCCAGATACCGTCCCGTCGCCAGGATCAGGCGCGGTTGCTCCCGCGGCACGGCCTCCAGCCGCGCCCTCACTTGCGCCTGTTGCTTTCGGCCAGAGCCGCCTGTGAACACGAAGACCGCCGTGGATTCGGGTATCCGCTGCTTCAGGCCCGCCTCCAGCACGGCGAGATGGTCAACCCGTTCGGACAAAACAACCGGTGATCGCCCTGCGTTCAGCGCTGCGGCGATCTCGTCGCACAGTTTGGCGTTACGGGCGGCATTCACGCAGATTTCGTTCATATAGAGCAGGAACCGTCTTCTCGGAGCGGCCTCCTCCGAGGCTTCCAGGGAGGGCTGAAAGGCGGTGGGACGGACTTTGACCAGATGGACGAACGGCTGTCGCGCCGCCTGCTGTTTCGCGCTCACCCGATAGCGGATCGGGCCGCACTGCATGAAGATGATCGGATGATGGCCGTCCTTGCGAAACGGCGTCGCCGATAGCCCCAATACGTAGCGGGCATGGGCGCGGCGGACGACCGACTCGAAGCCCACCGCCGAGACGGCATGGCACTCATCGACCACCACGTGCCCGTATCGCGCGACGCAATCGTTCGCGCCGTCGGCATTGACAAGGCTCTGGAACAGCGCGACGTCAATCCGTCCCGTCAGCGTTTTGCGTCCGCCGCCCCATCGGCCGATCATCTTTTCGGGAATGCCGAGAAAGGTCGAGAGCCGCGCGACCCATTGCTCCTGAAGCTGGCGCCTGTTGACCAGAACCAGCGTGTTGACGCCCCGTTGCGCGATCAGCCACGCCGCGAGCACCGTCTTGCCGAAAGCCGTGGTCGCGGCCAGAACACCGGTGTCGTGGGCGAGCATCGCCTGTGCGGCGGCGCGCTGCTCCGGCCGCAAGGTGCCAGCAAACGCTACATCCAGCCGCTCTCCAGAACAGCGTTCGTCATGGAGCACCAGCTCGATGTCGGCCGATTGCAGCAGGGCCTCAAGGTCGTCCCGGCATCCACGGGGCAGGATGACGTGATCGGCAACGAGCTCGGCGCAGGAGATGATGCGCGGGATGCCGAACGTGTTCATCCGCATCGCTTGCGCAGCGTAGAAAGACGGGTTTTGAAAGGCGGCCAGCCGCGCGATTCGGTTCAGCAGGGAAGCCGGCAGCATGTTCCGCTCCACATAGAGCCGATCACTCAAATGGGCGGTGACCGAGCCCGGATGTTTTTCAGGAAGGAGAAGCGTGGACGGGAGGGATACCATCGGTGTGCGCGGGTCATCCGCTTCGGTTTCGGGATAACGAACGCCCAGCACACCATCCCGCCTGCGGGCTTGCGTGACCAGCGCCTCCGCATCCTGAGCCGACAGGCGGCGTGTCTGCGCCAGAAAAGCCCAGGGGTCGGCATGCGGGGCGAACGCATCGTCGAGAAACAGGGTGTTGCCCTGTGCCCGCGCGTGTTTCTGGAGCGGGAGCGCGATGAGATTGCCAAATCCGCCCTGCGGCATCGTGTCCTGGTTGGGAAACAGGCGATCATAGGAATCAAGCCCCAGATACGCATGGCGTTCCGCTGCGGCGGTCAGCATGAATGAGCCCAACTCGCGCGCCAGCCGCGCCGGAACCGGCTCGGAAAAGAAGAGCCAGAGGTGTCCGCCATTTCCGGAGCGTGATCGCTCCAAAATGAACGGTACATTCAGATCGCGGCTGACCCGCAGCACGGCCGTGACATCGTCCTGCCACGCCGCCTGGTCAAAATCCATGGCAAGGAAACAACAGGTCTCGTCTGTCAACAGCGGGTAGACACCCATAACAAACGGGCGCCCCTGTTCATCGGCCCCCGTGAGGTGGTGTGCAATCAGGAGGTCGGAGACGGGGACGAATTGCCGGTTCGAACAACGGGCGCATGGACCGCATTTTTTATCACATAGCCCGTGTCGCCATTCGTTGGCGCAGACGGGCTGGTAGCCGGATCGCCCCGTTCGCGCGCTCTCAAACCGGCGCGCAAAGACATCCTCGCGGCCCCTGAACAACGAACGAAATAACGCCACTTTCGTCTCGGATGGGGAGCTGTGGGTGGTGTCAGCGAATGAATGGATGGGAATCGGATCCATGCGGATCACCGCTTGCGGATCTTAAAGGCGCAGTCACGGGTGAAGGGCGGTACTTGGAAAATCAGCGTGCCGCCCGTGGCGCGCAGGTCGAATCGCTTGATGGTCTGCCCCGAAGCCGTATCGGCGATTTCGATACAGTAGGCCTGGTCGGGCGTGAACCCGCCGAGTTCGACGACCAGGTTGTTGACGTTCAGCTTCAGCGCCTCGCCCCCGCTTTCGCGCACGCCGCTGAAGCCGGCGCGGGTGAATATCCAGCCGATGGCCTGACTGGGCGAGGCCGAGCAAACGACCTCCAGCGGCAGCGTGTCGGGCGAGTCTTCCGTTTGGAGGGTTGGATGGACCCGCACCATCTCGGGGTCCCGCTTGTCCACATCCTTCATAAAGCACTGGATCGCGGCATAAGCCGGGTAGAGGTTTAGCTCGTCAATCACATGCCACCACCAAAAGAGGGGCGTGCCGGCGATGGGCGAGGCGGTTGCGGACCACAGCGCGGCGTGGTGCTCCTGACGCAAATGTTCGGCGCCAGCAGCCATGGGCGAGCCCCCGAACTCCGTGATCAGAACCGGCTTGCCAAAAGAATTGTTGAATTGGGCGGTTTCTGTGATGAGATTCACGATCTGGTGGGGCGGGCCAGTGTGGTAGGCGTCGACCGCGCAGTGGTCAAGCGGGGGCAGTTTGCAAAGCTCCGGGTTCTGGACCTTGTAATCACCCGAAACGTGGGTCGAGACGAGACGGTGGTTGGGGTCGATGGCGCGAAGATGGTCGGCCATCACACGGTGCCAGGCGACGACGCGGGGATCGCCGCTGCCGCGCTGCTTGGAACTGGGGCCCGCAAGGTCCAATTCGCTGAACAGCTGCCACGTGAAGACGGTGGAGTCCCAGCCCCAGCGGGCGACGAGATAGCGGTGGAGGCGCTGAGTCATTTCTATGGATCGTTCGTGCGTGAAATACTCCATGACGTTCTGGCACCACCCCCCGCAGTTCGCGTTGTAGGGGTGGTCCTGCCATTCGGGGTCGCACCAGGCGCTGACACGCCCGTGATTGTTGAGAACCAGATTCACGCGGATGCCGGAGGCGCGCGCCCATTCGAGGACGCGGTCCAGATCCCATGCGTTGTCCAACCGGTAATCGCCCGCGCCATGGTAGCCGCGAATGACGGGGCTCCATTCGATGCCGAGCGACCAGGCGCTCATCCAGATCTCGACAAAGTTCTCGCCCACCTTGTGCATGTCTGCAAAATAGTCTTTATAGGCCGATGATCCGGTCGGATGGCGGAAGCGCCAGGGAAACTGATCATCCATGCGGGTGTCAAAGGGGGAGCGGATATTGTGCCCGATTGGATAGAAGAAATCGCCGTCTTCGGTCTCGAAATAGCGGGGGTCGGCGGCCGAGACGCGAATGAATGAAAACGGATTTTCGGGCTCACGAACCGTGAATGAAAGCGGGGCGGCGGTGTCCTCGCCCCAGCGATCGCGCACGCGGAGGGTAACGCTATGCTCCCCGTTGGTGGCAGGGGCGTAGCGGACCCGCCATTCCGGGCGGCCCTGGGGCTCGATACGTTCCTCCACCGTATTGACGGTGCGGTAGTGGTCTTGATAGTAGAAACCAGACA
>VGWG01000098.1 GCA_016873675.1 Lentisphaerota bacterium
AACCGGGAAAAGAGATCCTCGTTCGAATTGTCTCCATGCTGGTCGGATTGATCCGTAGCACATCCCCTGATCGTGTGCATGAGCCGGGAGCCGTCTACGAGCCGGATCGGCAAAGGGTGGGGGATTACGATTACGATTACGATTACGATTAGGAATTAACGACCTCATCAGAACTGCCATGCGCCCCCCTTCGTGCCGATACACGGTTGCCGATTGCCGAGGGAAGTGGTAAATTATCGCCGTCCGCATCGCCCGGCAGTCCGGGCGGAAGGGGAGCGGAGGACGGACAATCAACAGGAGTTCAGCCATGGCAAGCATCAAGGGATCGAAGACGGAGATCAACCTGCTGACCAGTTTTGCGGGCGAATCGCAGGCGCGGAATCGTTACACGTTTTTCGCCAGCGCGGCGCGGAAAGAGGGGTTTGTGCCCATGGCCAACCTCTTCCTGGAGACGGCGGATCAGGAGAAGGAGCACGCCAAGCGGATGTTCTCGTATCTCGAGGGCGGTCAGGTCGAGATCCGTGCGGCGTATCCCGCCGGCGTGATCGGCAAGACACACGACAACCTGCTGGCCGCCGCGGCGGGCGAGCATGAGGAGTGGACGCTGCTCTATCCCGGATTCGCCCAGATCGCCCGCGCGGAGGGTTTCGCGGATGTCGCCACGATGTACGAAAAGATCGCGGTGGCGGAACAGTACCATGAGAAGCGCTACCGCGCGCTGGCGGCCAATCTTGCGGCGGGCCGGGTGTGTGTCCGTCCGGCGGCGGTGACGTGGTACTGCACCAACTGCGGCTACATCCACGAGGGGACGTCGGCCCCCAAGCGGTGTCCCGCCTGCCTCCACCCGGTGGATTACTTCGAGCTGCTCGCCGAGCCGTTCTGACCGGCCGCAAGGGGCGCGGCGCATGCACATCCTGATGACCCGGTCACCGCAATCCCGCATGCCTGAGGAGCGGCTCGATGGCGGGGGGGCGGCCGCGGAAGGTCTGGAAGACCTCCATCGGGTGGACGCTGCCGCCGAGGGCGAGGAAGGTGTCGCGGAAGCGCCGGCCGGTGGCGCGGATCGCGGCGTCATTCTCGAGACCGGCCTCTTCAAACGCGGCGAAGGCGTCGGCGGCGAGGACCTCGGCCCACTTGTAGCTGTAGTAGCCGGCCGCGTAGCCCCCCGCGAAGATGTGCGAGAAAGAGCAGAGCAGGCGGTCTTCGGGAAGCAGCGCAAAGGGGAGCAACCGGGCGGCGGCGGCCCGTTTGACGGCGTCGGCGTCGGCCGCGCCGGGCTGCGGGTACCGGGCATGCAGATCCATGTCGGTGGCGCCGAGATAGAGCTGGCGGAGCATACCCGATGCGGCCATGACGTTCCGGGCGGCGATGATGGCGTCAAAGAGGGAGCCGGGAAGCGCCGCGCCGGTCTCGATATGACGCGAGAGGGAGGTGAGCGTGGCGCGATCGTAGCACCAGTTCTCCATGAACTGGCTGGCGATCTCGACGGCGTCCCACTCGACGGTGTTGATCCCCGAGGCGTCGGGCTCGTCAATGGTGGTGAGCATGTGCTGGAGGGCGTGGCCGAATTCGTGGAACAGGGTCTGCACTTCGGAGAGCCGCATGAGCGAGGGACGCCCGTCGGCGGGGGGCGTCTGATTGCAGACGATCAGCGCGAGGGGATGGCGCAGCCCGCCGCCGGGCAGGCGGGCGCGGGTGTGGAAGTCGTTCATCCAGGCGCCGGAGCGCTTGGTCGCCGGGCGCGAGTAGGGATCGACGTAGAACCAGGCGCGCGGGGCGCCGTCGGGGTCTTCCACGCGGAACAGGCGGACGTCGGGGTGCCAGACCGGCGCGTCGCCGTCGGCGGGAACGATGCGGATGTCGAAGAGGCGCTGGGCGAGGGCGAAGAGGCCGTCGAGCACGAGCGGGAATTGAAAGTAGGCGCGCACCTGTTCATCGCTGTAGCGGTAGCGCGTCTCGATGAGCCGTTCGACCCAGAAGGCCCGGTCCCAGGGACGGAGTTCGGTGTCGGCGAAGCCGTTTTCGCGCGCGAAGTCGAGCAGTAGGGCGGTTTCGCGCGCGGCGGCGTCGCGCGCGGCGTCGGCGAGTTGCGCGGTCAGGGCGTCAACCGCCTCCACCGTGCCGGCCATCTTGTTGGCGAGGCTGACGGCGGCGAAGTGGGGATAACCCAGCAACGCGGCCTTGTCGCGGCGGAGGGCGAGAATCTGCTCGACGCGGGCGGTGTTGTCGCAGGGGGCGGATGACGCCTTGGCGGCCATGGCGCGGAAGAGCGTTTCGCGATGAGCGCGGTCACGGGCGTGCATAAGGAAAGGGGCTGATACGGCGGCGTCCAGGGTGATGCGCCACGGCCCGTCTTCGGGGGTGGCGGCGGGTTCGCCGGCTTCGCGCGCGGCCTGGGCGGCCAGGGAACGGACCGTCGGTGGAAGGCCGGCGATGCCGCCGGCATCGCGGATCCAGAGGCTGTAGGACTTGATGGCGTCGAGGACGGCGTTGGTGAAGGAGGTTCCGGCCTCGGCCAAGTCGCGCTGGATGGCGTTGAAGCGGTCATGGGCGTCGCCGTCGAGGCCGACGCCGGACTGTTCTGCGGCGCGGATGGCGGCGTCGAGGACGCGGCGCCGGGCGGGGTCGGAGACGCCAGCGGAGCGGATGGCGCGAAAGCCCTCGTAGAAGCGCCTGCTCTGGGCGATGCGGAGGGAACAGGCGACGACCTCGGGCTGCAGGGTCTGCTGGGCTTCGCGCCAGGCGTCGCTGTTCATCACACTGAGGAGATGGTTCACAATGCCCCAGGCGTCATGCAGCGGTTCGCACAGCCGCTGGAGCGGCGCCATCAGGCCGTCCCACGTCGGTGTGAAAGCGGCCTCCAGCGCGTCCGCGCCCGCGGCGGCGGCGGCAATGGCGGCGCGGACTGCCGGGACGGCGTGTTCGGGCGCAATACGGTCAAACGCGGGGAAGAAGGCGGATGAGGCGAGGGGGTTTGTCGCGGGGGTCATGCGGGCTCCGGCGGGCAGGCGTCGAGCCATTCGTCAACGGCGGCCTGGACGCGGGTGATGGCTTCGGCGAGGGGCGCGTGGATGGTGCAGCCTGCGGCGCGGGCATGGCCGCCGCCGCCGAAGCGCTGGGCGAGAACGGTTGCTTCGATCGGGGCGCGGGTGCGGATGCTCAGGCGGGTGAGGCGTTCGTCGGGCTTGCCCTCGTAGAAGAAAAGAGCGACGCGGCTGCCAGCGAGGGATCGGGGAATTTCGATCACGTCCTCGGCGTCGGCCTTGACGCAGCCGGTTTCGGCGAAGTCGCGGTCAGTCAGCGAGATCACAGCGACATCGCCGCCGCGCCAGACGGCGAGGGTGTTGAAGGCGCGGCGCTTGAGTTCGAGCACCTCGCGCGAAAAGAACCCATACAGTCGGTCGTTGATCCAGGCGGTGCGCACACCGTGCTTCAGGAGATCCGCACCGCAGCGGAGGGTCGAGGGGCGGGTCTGATCGTGGGCGAAGCGGCCGGTGTCGGTGATGAGTCCCACCCAGAGCGCCTCGGCGGCGGCGCGGTCCAGGCGCCAGCCGGCGCGGCGGGCCAGCTTCCAGATCATCTCGCTGGTCGAGCTGGCCGCAGCGTCGATCCAGTTGAGCGTGCCGAAGCGGTCGTTGGTGCGGTGGTGGTCGATGTTCAGCAGCGGGAGGGTGCGGGCGAGGGGTTGCAGCGGCTCTGGAATCCGGTCGCGGGCGCCGCAGTCGAGCACAACCATCAGGTCATACGCGCCGCAGGCGGCCTTCGCGGGCGAAACGAGCGGACCGGCGCTTGTGAGAAAACCGGGGCTGCCGAGGTGGGTCGGATCGGCGCAGACCGTGATCCGGTTGCCGCCGCGGGCGAGCAGGCGGCCGAGGGCCACAGCGCTGCCCAGCGCGTCGCCGTCGGGGCGCACGTGCCCGGAGATCAGCAGCGACTCGGCTCCCGACAGGGCGTCCAGCGCGCGGAGGATCGGTGTATGTTTTCGTGGTGTATCCGTGGCCGGCATGGAGCTTATTCCTCGGACGGGGGCGACGGCGTTTTGATACGCGGCGGTTCAGGGAGGACGCCGGTGAGGGCTTTTTCGGCAATCGCGCGTGTGTCCATGGGGAAGTCGCTGCGGACGATCCACTTGAGGAAGTTGGGATCATCGCGGATGAGATCGAGGACGCGCGTTCCCTTTTTCTTGCCGAAATTGATGACAAGCTGGCCGTCGATCCAGCGGAAACGGCCCGCGCGGTCGGCGTTGAAGGGGTCACGCGGATTCAGCATCTGGTCGAGCGTCTCGAGGTCGGTTGGGAGGTCGGGATAGCGCTTGAACTGGCCCATGACCACATCAATCGTCGCGCGGGTATCGGCCTCGGCGCCGTGGGCATCGGTGTGCTCCCGGCCGCAATAGAAGGCCAGCGCCGCCGCGAGGTTGCGCGGCTCGCGCGTGTGAAAGATCCGCTGGGCGTCGAGCACGCGGCGGGAATCGGCCTCGAAGGCAACGCCGGCGCGGCTGAACTCCTCGCATAGCATGGGAATGTCGAAGCGGGCAATGTTAAACCCGCCCAGATCGGCGTCGCCGATGAACGCCCGGATATCGCGGGCAACATCGGGGAAGCGCGGACAATTCTTGACGATCTCGTCCGTGATCCCGTGGATGGCCACCGTTTCCAGCGGGATCGGCAGACCCGGATTCAGCAACCAGGTGCGGGATTCCTCGGAACCGTCGGGGTTGATCTTGATGATCGCCAGCTCGATGATGCGGTCGGCGCGCGGCGTGACGCCGGTGGCCTCCACGTCGAGAAAACACAAGGGGCGATCCAGTTTGACAGGGAACATGGGCACGTCCATTTCAGCCTTTAAAAATGACATATTTGCGCATCGCGAAGTTGATCAGCAGGGAGCTGACGAGGTTGGACGCGAACGCATAGGTGGTCTGCATCCCGTGATGGGACATCAGGAACGTCTGGACACCGGTGCCGATCACCAGACTGATGCCCGACCCGCCGAAAAAATACAGAAATTCCAACGCCCAATGATGTCGTCCGGGTTTGAACACAAACAGGCGGTTCAAGAGGTAGCACACGGTGTTGGACAGGGTGAAGGCGATGGCATTGCAGTAAATGGCGTGCCATACGCGCACGGACTCCGATACCGTCGGCGCCGTGAGACCGAGCAGGCGCACGGTGATGTCATTCTGTGTCAGGCAGGGCCATAGATACCAGCCGCAAAGAAAAAACGTGGCGACATGCACGCTCGTGGCCAGGCCGCCGACGATGCCGTACTTGATGAACTGCACCACGGGGTGGACGTCGTGGCGCAAAAGCGCGGAAAGGCCGCTGCGGGTCGGGTTTCCGGTGGCGGAACGGTCCTGAGATGTCGGGATATTGTTCATGTGGACGCACTTTATAGCACATCCGCAGGGCGCGTGGAAGGATGAAGAGAACATGAGCGCAGCGAGGCTCTTGCACCCGTTCCATTATCAGCTTTATTTTCTCCGTCCGCCCGCAGTATACTTCCCGGCATGTCACTTTCCCTTCAGACCGGACCCGCGACCTGTGTCTCCGAGCCGCCGGGCGACGATCAGCGCGCGGCAAATCTCGATGGGATGGCGGACCCTGCGACGGGCATGGACGTGATCATCGTCTCGACCACAAGCCCGCATCAGGAGACCTACTGGCAGGATCGCCTGGAGCGCTCGCGCGGACAGGTGGCCCGGCGTGACGCGATCATTCTCGTGTTGTGCGAGGACTGGCCGGGCGGCGCCGGCAACGGCCTGGGTACGCTGTATGCCCTGCAGGAGGCGGCGAAGCGCGCCCGCCTCCGGCACGGCGTGGACCTGCTTCAACATCTGCGATGCGGCGCCGCCATCGGCCTGTACCACACGGCGGGCAAGGGCACCCGGTTGGCCCCGCTGCCGGCGGCCGAGTACAACAACAAGCCCGGCGTTCGGCTTCCGGGTCTGCTGGAGCTTGACGGAGACCCGGTTCCGATCACCATTCTCGAAGCGGTGATTCGGCAGACCGGGATCTACGCGCACAGCCGCAGTGGCCGCCTTTCGGTGTTCTGGGGCGATCAGGTGTTCATCCCCAGTCGCGAGGCGCGGTACACGCCGACCCACGCCGTGGACATCCTCGCACAGATGAGCCCGATGCCGACCGCCGATCAATGGCGGGAGCGCGGATTGGAGAACTATGGACTGATCGCGGTGCGAGCCTCCGGCGACGCGGCTCAGGTTGAAAAGGTGGCCTTCGCTGAGGCAGCCCGTTTGGTGGCTTCCGGTGTGATCGGCGTGGAGGGCGGCATCGGCGTCAGCCTGGGATCGTTCAGCATGTCCGCCGCCTTTACCGAAGCCCTGCTGGCCGAGTTTGCGCCCGAACTGACGGCGCGGCGCGGCAAGATGGACACCGACCCGCACTTCTGGATGCCGCTGACGCTGGATCGTGACACCTACGTTCGCATCATGGTCCAGAAGCAGGAGAGCCCGGAAGTGGCGGCGGCGCATTATTCGCGGATGCAGGCGTTCCGTTCCCGGCTTCCAGACGGCTGCGAGCGCCTGTTCGGCTGCGTGGACATCGGGACGAGCGCCTACTGGTGGGATTACGGTCAGATTCGCGGCTACATCGAGAACACGCTCGCGTTGACCGCCAAAACGGCTGAGGCGGCAGCAATGCGACGTTTCTTCCGTCTGCCTGAATGCGGCGGCGCCGGTGCTCCTGGCGTGGACGCCGACGACCGTTCGGTGCTCGTCGGTTGCCGCATCGGGTCGGGTCGCATTCGCAACAGCGTCCTCGTGGACGTCACTGCGACGCGGGTGGATGTCGAAAACGCCGTCGTGGTTGGTGTGGCGGCACCTGAGATCACCGGCCGCAGCATCTTGCTCTACAACGTGCTTTCTGAGGTTCCGCTGCGGCCGGCTGATGGAGGCGTTCGCGCGGATGTGATTCCGCCGGAGGGCGAGCCGTTGATCTGCTGCACCGATCACAGCCGGGACGGCGGCCGGGATTGGTATGAACGACTGCCGGGGAACGCCATGAGCTACGACGCGATCGCCGAACACAATCGCAAGACGGACTGCCGGGCGGCCACGGCCACGGCGCGCCGCCGCTTCGCACGTCTGGCGGCGCGGTTGTTCCACGCAGCGGATTAACCGTAAGTTCGGTGTGTGGGTGTGTGGGTGTGTGGGTGTGTGGGTGTGTGGGAGTCTGGCGCCTTTTTTCTGAATCAACGCCACTAATGGATGTCCGGAAGGGCTGTGTTCCTGATACCGTAAGGACTGACGGGTCATGGAGAAAGGGTCATGATGGGCCGGAAGGTGCTGCGGGCCGCAATCATGGGGGTGCTGGCGGCTGTAGCCGGGGTTCAACCGGTCTGGGCCGTCCAACTGCCGTGCCTCGGTCCCGTGGCCTTCAACACGGTGACGGCCGCCGTTGCCGAACGGGTTGAGTGCCGGATTGGTGTTGACCAGGTATTTGAGAATCCCTACGATCCGGCGTGCGTGCGGCTCGATGCCGTGATCGAAGGGCCGGCCGGTCTGCGGGTCTACCCCTGCTTCTATCGCGTGGCGGTCACGGAGGCGGGCACGGAAGCAGACGCCGGGGGGTGGTTTTTCCGGCAGGCGTTCCGCTTGGAGGGCGTTTACCGGGTGTCGTTCCGCCTGACCTCCGCCGCCGGTGTGGCGGTCACGCCGCCGCAGGAGGTGACGGTTGAGGGCAGGCGTCCCGGAGGATTCGTCCGGCCCGATCCGCAGCGCAACGGGGTCTGGGTGCGCGACGACGGGTCGCGCCTGTTCGCATCCGGACTGAATCTGGCATGGTCTGGAGGCGCTGACCGCGCCCCCTACCGCGAGCTGCTGACGCGTTGCGCCGCGTCGGGCATCCGGTTCATCCGCGTGTGGATGATCGGCTTCGCCGCACAGGAGCTGGAATGGAGCGGGGCACTGTTGGCGCCGTGGAACACCGGCTACGGGCTGGGGCGCTACAACCAGCGGGTCGCTGCCTTCTTTGACTGGCTCTTCGAGGAGTCCGCGCGGCAGGGGGTGTTCATACAGCTTGTCTTTGAAACGCATGGAGAGTGGAGCACCGAGGTCGATGCCAACTGGGAATTCAACCCCTACAATGCCGCGCACGGCGGTTTTCTCAATACGCCCGCTGAGTTGTTTTCGAATATCGGGGCACGGGAACGCACGCGGGCGCGATACCGTTACTGCGTGGCACGCTGGGGCGCCGAATCGGCGCTGGCGGCGTGGGAGCTGTTCAACGAGGTCGATCAGTCCGATGCCATCCGGCTGCGGGGCGAAGCGGCAGCGGTTGTCGCCTGGCATCAGGAGCACGCACGGTTCATCCAGGCGCTCGATGCCGTGCCGCGGCCAGTCGTCAGCAGCGCGTCCGACACCGCCTTTCTCATGCGCCTGGCCCAGGGCGCGCCCGCGCTTGATCGGCTGGACATGCATCTGTACCGGGATGACGCCGTGCAGGCGGCGGCTGAGGTACAGCAGGCGTGGCGCCAGACGGACGGCATCGCCGCGGGCCTGTATTGCGGCGAGTTCGGTGTGACCGACGAGACACCGGCTGAACCGGCTGAATCTGCGCGCGTGCGGGGGCTGGTCCGGCGGTTGACGTGGCGGGGGCGGCTTGCGGGGATGCCCGCGTGGTATTGGTTCTGGAACAAGGCCGAGGCGGCGGGCGTGTACGACGTTCACCGGGCTATCGAAACGGTTTTTTCGGGTTGGGATCTGGCGTCCGTGCGCTCGCAGACCGCCCGCGTCTTCGGAGGTCGGCCGGTTGAGCGGCTCACCCTGACCCCCGAAAGGGAGTGGGCCGCGACCGTGACAAACGTCCACACGGTGGCTTTCGAAGGCTTGCCTCATCGTGTGCTGTTCGGCCAGTCGGGATTTTTGCAGGGCGCGTGGCAGGCTGAAATGGGGCGCGTGTTGTGTCTGAAGGCGGAGTTCATGGACGACGGTGCATTCGAGATCGCGGTGACGGGGGCGTCTTCGGCGGGGGATAACGAGCTGACTGTCATCCTCGACGGGCGGGAAATCTGGCGCGGTGCGGTGACGAAGCGGATGTTGTTGCCGGTCGCGGTCAGGCGGGGATCGCATACGCTCGACCTGCGCAACACGGGGTTGGACTGGCTGCGGATCGGTTCGGTCACGCTCGTCCGGCCGGCGGCACAGGCCGCCGAGGCCGTCGCGGTCACCGACGGGCGGCGTGCCGTGGCCTATGTTGCCAGCAAGGGATTTCTGGTTGGCCGGCAGGAAACGGCCGAACCCTGTGCGGGCCTGACGCTTCGATTGGAGGGATGGCAGGGAACAGAAGACATACCACGGGTTCGTTTTGCGGATCCCGCAGACGGGGCGGACTGCGGCACCGCAAAAGGCATCCTGCGCGAAGCCACCGCACTCAGCATCTCGCTGCCGTCGTTCACCCATGACATCGTTGTGGTCGTGGACTAGGTTCGACAGGTTTGCAATCGGTTGGCAACGGGGGGGGGCGGGAGAGTGTGTGGGTGTGTGTGTGTGTGGGTGTGTGGGTGTGTGAGTGTGTGTGTGGGTGTGTGGGTGTGTGGGTGTGTGGGTGTGTGGGTGCGTGGGGTGGGTAGGGCAGCGGCGTCTCGCCGC